>JAFDGZ010000018.1 GCA_019309045.1 Deltaproteobacteria bacterium
CTGACTCGCGTACTGCCCTCTTTTCCACCTGCGTGATCCCGGAAGGAACGCAGACAATGATCCGGGGCCGTATGAGGGTGCGCCGGTTGTGCACTTTCCTGATGAAATGGCGCAACATAGCCTCGGTGATTTCAAAATCGGCAATGACGCCGTCTTTCATGGGGCGGATGGCCACGATGTTGCCCGGAGTTCGGCCCAGCATCATTTTGGCTTCTTTGCCAACAGCCATGACTTTGTTGCCCCGACCGTTTCGGCGCACTGCTACAACAGAGGGCTCATCAAGGACAACGCCTCCGCCTCTCACATAAACCAGAGTGTTGGCAGTTCCGAGATCTATGGCCAGATCATTGGAAAACCAGCCTAGGATGGGATCAAAGATCATGAAAAGGACCTCCCCTGTGCTCTAATGAATCATGCTGTTTGATTTGACGCTCCTATCATGGCCTGGCTCTGAATAATCGAAGAGCTGAACTGCTGATTTTTCCGGCATCCATGCTGGACTCTACTGTCTCGCTTCAGAATCGCTGCCAGGGCTATTCCCTTCAGGATATGCAGACCGGTAGCTAGTTTTGAAGCAAGATACATGCCTACTAGGGAGCGTACTATAACACTGCTGGGGGTCGCGATGAGCGAGCCGATCACTGCTAGTCGATTGTTGTCGCTGTTGCCAGGTGACATTGGCTATACTGATGATTATTCTACATAGACAATGTTGGTGAAACTTGCGATGTTCTGCAGCAAGAACATCCAGTCGAGGAGGTGAAGAATGAAGAAATGGTGGATTTTTGTCATGTTGATAGTTTGGCTCTCTAGCGTTCCCTTACAGGCAGGACTATTGGAGCAGGCCCAGGAAATCATCAGCCCGCAGAAACAGGGAAGCCTGGATGATTCCACGATAATTTCCGGCCTGAAAGAGGCCCTCTCCATTGCTACAGACAAAGCAGTCGCTTCTGTATCACAACTGAATGGCTATTTCGGCAACGAGATGATCAAAATCCTTATGCCGGAAGAACTGGCCAATATGTCGGCGGTGTTGAGCAAAGTTGGCTTCAAAGATAAGGTCGATGAATTTATCCTCAGTATGAATAGGGCTGCAGAACGGTCTGCGCCCAAGGCAAAGCAGTATTTCATTGAGGCCGTGCAAGATATGACTTTCAAAGATGCAGAGAAAATCCTTCAGGGTGGAGACACCGCTGCTACCACGTATTTCAAAGGGAAGACCTATGACAAACTTTATGCTGCCTTCAAGCCAGATATATCGGCGAGTATGAATGAGGTCGGCGTCACTCGTCTCTACAAGGAAATGATGAACAAGTATGCGAATGTTCCCTTTGCCAATCCTCAATCAGTGGATCTAGACCACTATGTAACCCAGAAGTCTCTCGATGGACTATTCTATGTTATCGCTCAAGAGGAAAAAAAGATAAGGACTGATCCTGCTGCCAGGGGAACCGAGTTGCTGCAAAAGGTATTCGGCAGCAAATGATAGGGAAAGGGCTCCGGGCTGGCGGCTGGGGCAAGGCGGCTGGGGTTGCAGTACTAGGACGGTTGTAAAGATAACAGCCCTGAGTCGACAGATTAAAAAACGGCAGGGACCTGCAAAATCAAAAAAACTGCAGTATTGACATTCGTAAAGGCGGAGCATGACATGAAAATACAACTACAGCATTATCTACATCCCCTGCATCTCTGGTCGCGCTTTCGAGGATTTTGTCTTGCTTGTTTTGTCTGGTACGAGCAGCACCTTTGGCAGCCAGTGATGAGACGGCTGTTTTCCACTGCCCTCCTCAATGGCAGCAGGAAAACCTGCTGCAAGAAACAACTTCATTAGATGGAGTTCTTGAAAGTCAGAACGATTGCCAGTGCTCTCTTGTCAATAGGCTTCGTCATAGTCCAGGGTTTCCTCGGTCACCTTGTTCTTGAATAATACGTACACCCATGTTTGGTAGGCAATTACTGCTGGCACAAAGACCAGGGCAACGACCAGCATGATTTTCAAAGTCAGGGTAGAGGAAGAAGAATTATACACGGTCAAGCTGAATGCAGGATTCAAGCTCGAAGGTAGCAGAGCCGGGTAAAGCCCCACAACCCCAAAAAGCGTAGCGGAGACAATGGTTAGGCTGGAGGCGAACCAGGCTTTCAACCAGTCTCCTTTGGCCATGTAAATCCTGGTGGCGAGCAAAGCAATAACCGTAACTACTGGAATGATCAGCAGCACGGGCATCTCGAGATAGTTGTTGTAAAGCTTTGTATAAACACCAGTGGTGGCCAGGAAAATAACCGCAACTCCCAGCAGTGGGATCCAGAGTTTGGCCGCCAGGGAGCCAGCCCGTTCATGGAGTGGTGCTTCCGTCTTGACTGCCAGCCAGAGTGCGCCGTGAACAGTAAAAAGAAACACGAAGAGGAGTCCGCCAATCAAGCCGTAAGGATTGAGAAGGGTAAGGAGATTGCCATGATAAATGCCCTCGGCGTCGATCGGTATTCCCTTGAAGATATTGGCGAAAGCCACACCGAAAAGCAGGGCTGCGGTGAAGCTGCCGATAAACAGACATGTGTCCCACAGAGTCTTCCATCTGGGATCGTCGATTTTGTTGCGAAACTCGAAAGAGACTCCACGGATGATAAGGGCGAATAAGATCAGCAGCAGAGGAGAATAGAGAGAACTGAACATGACAGCGTAGGTTGTGGGGAAGGCAGCAAAAGTAACGCCTCCCGCAGTGATGAGCCAGACTTCGTTGCCGTCCCAGAATGGTCCCATGGAATGATAGACGACCCTTTTTTCTATGTCATTTTTTGCCAGCAGAGGCATGAGCGTGCCAAGGCCCAGGTCAAAGCCGTCCAGCATGAAGTAGACTGCCCATAAAACACCCCAGAGAACAAACCATATTGTTGCTAACATGGCATAACTCCTTTCTCGCTAGTTGGTGGCAGCCGCAGGTTCAGGGCCTCTACGAGCATACCTTGTCATGAAGTAGAAAGCGGTGAGGCCAAGAAGTGAATAGACCACTATAAAGGCAATGAGGGAGGTAAAGACCTGCGAGGTAGCTATAGGCGAGACAGCGTCCTTGGTTTTCATGAGGCCATAGACGACCCATGGCTGTCGCCCGACTTCCGTAAGTGTCCATCCCATGGTACAGGCCAAATAAGGCAGGGGTATGGAGTAGAGCATGATCTTCAGATATCGTGGACTGGATTCAAGCTTTTTTCTTTTGAACCAGCCTATGGCCGTAAGGAGAACAAAGAGGGCGGCCAAGCCGGCCATTAGGCGAAAGGAAAAGAATGTCAAAAATACAGGCGGCCTTTCATCTTTCGGAAACTCCTTGAGACCCTTGACTTCTCCATCTACTGAATGCGTGGCAAGCAGGCTCAATGCCAGCGGTACATTGCCTATCTCTACCTTGTTGCGTTCGTTTTCAGGGTCAGGAATGGCAAACAGGTGCAAAGGAGCCCGAGTTTGGGTGTCCCAATGTGCTTCCATGGCAGCAAGTTTGGTAGGCTGCGTAGTATGAAGGAGAGCACCGTGCAGATGTCCTTCGAATATTTCGAAACAGGAGAAAATCAGGCTGAAGGTGACGGCAAGCCGGAAGGCTTTCACAAAAAGTTCCTTGTCCTGCTTGCGAAGTATATGGTAGGCGCTGATTCCCATGACAAGGAAGCCAGCGAGGATATACGCAGCAGTTAGCGTGTGGAGAATTGTCAGAACGGCAAATTTTTGGGTGATCACCGCAGCAAAATCAGCCAATTCAGCTCGACCTCGTGCCATGATAAATCCTACGGGGTGTTGCATCCACGAATTGGCGATCAGAATCCACACAGCAGATAGACTGGAAGCCCCGGCAACAAGCCAGATGGTGACAGCGTGTGCTTTGGGAGAAAGTCTGTTCCAGCCAAAGGCCCACACAGCGATGAAGGTGGATTCAAGGAAAAATGAAGTGGTAGCCTCAATTGCCAACAGCGAGCCAAAGATGTCTCCCACATACTTGCTATATCTAGCCCAATTTGTGCCGAACTGGAACTCGAGAGTTATCCCCGTTACCACGCCCACGGCAAAGTTGATGAGAAAAATCTTGCCCCAGAACCTGGCCATTCTCCTGTAATCATCATCCATAGTTCTGACATAGATCGTTTCCATGATGGCGATAAGAACGGAAAGACCGAGAGTCAAGGGAACAAAAAGGAAGTGGAAATAGGTGGCCACCGCGAACTGCAATCTAGAGAGGGTCACAACATCCATGGTACCTCCTTGCCGAGTACGAAATACTCCAGCTCATTCGCATGTTGTCAACTCGGATGAAATACAGCTCATGACCAAAGGTGATTCTTGGCAAGTATCCGAGTTACGGGACTTTATTGGGAGAAAACGGCTCCACACAGGTTTGTTCTTCGAGAAGTCTGGCAAAAGTTGCTCTGGCCAGGGTTTGACGCAATTCGGACCTTGCCTTCTGCCATACCTTGTGAACACTACAGTTCTGGACCCGAAAACATGAACTCGGTCTCATGACACAGTCGTTCAAAAAAATTTCTCCCATCACTGATTCAACCACATCCAGCAGGGTCAAGGTATCCGGGGGAACAATGAGGCGATAGCCGCCTTTGGCTCCCTGAATTATTTCGAGTATGTTGGCGCGGGCCAGTTGTTGAGCTATTTTACCTAAGAATTGTGGTGGAATTTCCATAGCCCGGGCAATTTCTCGCCTAGAAACAACCAGACCTGCTGGTTGCTCTGCTAAGTAGAGAACGCAGCGAACTGCGTATTCTCCAGCCCGTGTGAGTCTCAAAAATGGCGCTCCTAGACAGTATATACGACAATTGAGATTACATTTATCTCATATATCAACAGTCGCGGCCAGCTGTCAAGAAAAAATTTGCCTGCTCGTGCCAGCAAGGGGTATTGGCAAATGATATTAAAGCCCGGGTGAGCACCTACCATTGCAGAGCTGCGCACGCTTGTCATTTCTGCTGGATACAGGGCTGTTTCTCCATTGCTGCCAATGACATGCTGGCAGCGTTTCAGGGGAAAAGTCCAGTCTCCTGGCAGCGGCAACACTGATAACTGTCGCCTTTTCCTCAGAACCATTGTTGCAGCTGACTCGCAAATGTGATATAAGGAGGCAACCATCCATTGCAGAATCAGGAGCGGCTATGCTGGTCAGGCAGTTACTGCGCAAACCAATGGAACGACTGACAGTACTCAGAGGTGCACCTGCAGTTCCAGAGGCTCGCAAACATCCTCGGGCAAAGATAAAACTGCCAGTGGTGATGATGGTGGGCGAGAGCCTGATTGATGGCTGGACGCAGAATCTGAGCTGCGGTGGGGCTTTTATTCGCTGCCATCAAGCCCCTGACAGTGAAAATGGCTTTCGCATCGTTATCACTGCCAAGGAACGTCTCATATTGCTAAATGCCCGCGTAGTCTGGTCAGCCGTCAGTTCAGAGGAGAGTGGTGAGCAGATTCGCGGAATTGGCGTGAGCTTTTCCACGGTCTGCGGGCATGACCGCATCTTCCTCAATAATTTGATTGTTGATCACGCCTAGGATGCCATCGAATTATCGCACTCTTTGTCTTTTATACCGCTGTCTTTTATAGCACTGTAAACACTGTACCGATCTCCGCCTGTTTGGCTTGATTTGCTGGCCGGGACGGAGATCAGCCCTACTGTCAAGCAAAGTCAACTTACCCCATCCCCGGAGGGCGGCCACTGTATCGGCCAGGATTCTCGGGCGTCAGCGAACGAATGCAGCAAACAGGCCAGTTTTTCTCCCAATCTACTGCGAGGCCGAACAAAGTCGTTGCCGTACCTCCAACCTTCTGCCATGCCTGCTTGTCAATACTGGTTACCAGGTGCACTTTCATTTTGCCGGTGACCTCTTATACTCTATGGCCGTTTTTTCCTGCGGCGACTCTAATGCGTTAAATATGTATACTGGCAAATATGGGCTGAGCCTCTGTATTTTCCTGTTTGTGCTTCGGGGAAAATACAGGTATTTTTTAACTGCACCGACTACGTTGACTTCATTTCAGGGGGGTAACTGGCATGTTACAGCGAAAAGAGTGGCCCAAGCTGCTGGCACTGTTTCTTTTCCTCATGGTGCTGGGAGCATACTATGACTACCTCAGCCTGGAGATGAGAACCTGGATTTTGCCCCTAGGCATCTTCGGCGCGGCGACTGTGGTAATTGCTCGGTTGAAACAGTCGGAGTATGAGATGCGAACCGCACAGCTGCTGTGTCGTTCCATCAGGACAGAAGAAATTTTTTTAGTCGACTCAAAAGGTTATAATCGGATAACCATATCCAGCACACCACAAGGTGCCAAGTTGGTCCTCTACGATGATAGACAGTTGTCGCGTGCGATCCTGGAGGTCTCTGAGGGCAACCCGACGCTGGAGCTGCTGGGTGAAGAAGGCAAAGTCTTGGTGACGTTTACGGATCAAGGCACAGCTGCGCTCTCTGTCCGTGATGGCGCCAACAAAGTAATCTGGTCTGCACCCTGAGTCTTATAAGAGGTTCTGAAGCAGGGCGAAGAGTTTTCTCGCTGTGCCCGGCAGTTCATTCTGACATAGGGAAGTTTGTGCTGCTGGCAGCGAGTGCCAAACAAGCTGTCCAGGAGATCAGAGAGGCAAACTTGGCCTTTTTTTTGCAAAATGCAGCAGCATCAGCATGGACAGGGCTCGACAGTCGAGGAAGATGCTGCAAAGTGGCTGACTCTGATAAGCTGACTGCTGCCAAGCCTTCTCACTCATCTCCAGGTGGGGCATATGGGGCCTGATAAACGTATTTCTACTAGGCTAAAGCTGCGGTGGGCGGTCACCCTCCTGACTGCCACGGAAAGGGTGGAGGGAATAACGAGAAATCTCAGTGTAAACGGGGCTTTTGTCTATTACTATCGACCACATCGAGACGGCAAGCCGCTTAGACTCTATGAATCTGTGGGCATGGTACTGGAGGTTCCAGACCGCCTGCCTCTGCTCATCAGAGCGGTTGTTGTCTGGTCCGACATATTGAGTTCCGATGAAGGCAATACCCTGCTTGGTGTGGGTCTACACTTTACCGACGTTTTTTACGAAGATCGCAACTATCTTAGAAAGATAGTTGCTCAGGACGAAAAGATGTGCTCGCCGGAGCAAAGCCGGACGCAAGGCTGAGGCACCTGGCCTCTCGTCTGTGCTCTCTATCCCTCACAGGTTCGAAGGCCAACAGCAACCTTGTTATAGGATCTGCAATGCAACAAGCTAGGGGCAGCAGGCCTTGCCGCGTTTCACAATGTCCTTGTTGCAGAGGGACCAGTAGCTGCATTCTCTTTTCGGGCATTCTTCAGTAGCCCGCTTGAAGCAGTCCTGAAGACCATGAAACTGCTGCTTTTCACGAATATATGCAGTGATGCAAGTCTCGCAAAGACCTCCGGATATCTCATCACTACAGTTTTGCACAGTCCATCTGTCGCCACACTTTATGCAAACGTAGATCATGCTTGCTCCAGCGCTAATAGGCAGATCAACAGGCCAACCCTCCAGTTGCCTATCACTGTCTCAGCTGTCAATATGATTTTCTCCGAACCGACTCATTTCCTAAACAGGGTATTGAGTCAGCAGAATGCGAACTATATCCTATCAGCTGAGACGAGGCAAGGAGGTCTGCTGAGTCCAGTGGAAAAAATTTGTCCTGATATCCAAGGAGTGCTGTTGCCTTGTCCTGCAGAGAGCGTGGCAGGATGAGCGGGAAATGGATATGGGAAGCGCAGACAATATTACCTTGATAGGCATGCCCGGAAGTGGCAAGAGTACTCTGGGAAGAGCTCTTGCAGACCGCCTTGGTTACGAGTTTGTGGACGGTGATGAAATCATAAGGTCTATGGGTGGGGCTCTCCAGCATATCATCGATAGCCATGGAGAGAAAAGATTTCTCGAGATTGAAGAGGCAGCACTCCTCTCTCTCGGGGGTAAAGGAAAGGTATTTTCGCCAGGAGGAAGCTGCGTATTGTCATCAGCGGCCATGAACCACTTGCGTTCCATCTCGGTAGTGCTGTTTCTAGACGTAGCGTACGCCAATCTGGTGAAACGATTGTCTCTGGACGGGGTTGAGTTGCGAGGTATAGTAGGTTTGAAAGAACTGGGCTTGCAGGAAGTATACAAGAAGCGCAGGCCGTTGTATCTCAAGTATGCTCATGTGGTTGTTCGTCTGGAAGATAGACCGATCCGGGAGAATGTGGAACTCCTGCTCGCCAGGATTCTACCTTGAATGAAAACTAGTTCCGAGTAAGAACTGCAGAGACAGATTGTACGTGTGAGTTGCAAGGGGATTGCCATGGCTGCTGAAGAAATGGTGACAATTGTAGATCGACACAATAATGAAATAGGTGCTGTGGAACGCTGGAAAATGAGGCAGCAGAAATTATGGCATCGTGCCACCTATGTTCTGGTATTCAACTCCAGGGGCGACCTCTTCGTCCAGAAGCGGAGCTCAACAAAAGACGTCTTTCCAGGCTATTATGACGTAGTGGCTGGCGGCGTGGTTCTGGCAGGAGAAGGCTACCATGAAAGTGCCTGCCGCGAACTCGAGGAAGAACTGGGCATACAGGGAGTACCGCTAGAGAGACTTTTCCTTTTTCCTTATGAAGATCAGTACGTGAAGGTATGGGGGGCGGCTTTTCGCTGTGAGTATGATGGCGAAGTCCGTATCCAGAGGGAGGAAATTGCCAGCGGCAAATTTCTGAGCATGACACATGTCCGAGATTTGCTCGCCTCAGCTGCGTTTACTCCTGATGGACTCTATGTATTGAACCGCTATCTCGGCCGTAACATATCATGAAGCGAGCGCCAGCGGCGTGTGTACAGGCAAGCTTCACCCGACTATTCCAATGAGTGGTTTGTCTGAGCAAATCGTAGGATCACTGGTTCAGAACAGCGGTATCAAAAAGGAAGAACAGTGCTATACCGCGCCACGCTCGGATCGGCACAGGAGGCCTCGGCGGTTTGCGGTTGGGCCCTGCTCAGCCCACAGTTTTCCGGCCATGTGAAGGTCCAGGGAGCTGATCATAAAGCAAGGCTCATTTAGTGGAGCTTCTGGGTAGGATACCGATTGACGGGCAGGGAGGCTTGTTTTAGACTGGCCGTTGCCACGGCAAAGGTAGTAGAGTGATTTTGCCCGGCGCTGGCATGCATACTATTTCAGGAAATGAGACCCCCCAATTTTTCCCGCAAAGATGGTGGCTTGCTACATGGCAGTACAAAGAGTATCACAATGAACAGGAAAGTGAAGGATGCAGGGCAAGGAAAGCGGAGGAGGGCACTTTTGCTCATGGTGGCCGGCGCCAAGGGAGCCGTGGGTTCTACACTGGCTGCGGCAGTGAGTGCCCTCCAGAGCACCCCTGAGATGGTGCTGTCCAGTCTTACCACCAGAGGGAAGTTTCCTCAATTAGGAAATTGCGCTGCAATTCACATGGTGGGTTGGGACTTGAACAGAGCGAGCCTGTTGGAGGTAATAGAGCAGTATGGAATTATACCGGAGAAGTTCTGGCGGCCAGAGGCTGAGAGAATGGAGAGAATTTCTTTGAGAGATGGCGTGCCAGAGAGAGATAGATTTCAGCGTCAGGTGGAAGTGATCAAAGGCGATATTGAGGATTACAAGAGTCGTTATCCTGGCAGCAGGGCTGTGTTGGTAAATCTGTTGCCGGCATCCTCCGGACGAAACCTGAATGCTTGTGCCAGTGTAGCAGCTTTAAACGAAGAGGCAGGCACAGGGGTAATTCCTGATCTTGCTTACGTTGTTGCCGCTGTAGAGTCGAAAGTACCAGTGGTGAATTTCAGTCCAAACGAAGTGGAAATTCCGGCAGTGTTGCGAGCTGCGGTTGAACATGGAGTGCCGGTAGCAGGCCGAGATGGCAAGACCGGCCAGACCTATTTCAAAGTGGTACTGGCCTCGGCTCTCAAGGCGAGGAGCCTTCTGGTAGATGGCTGGTATAGCCTCAACATTCTCGGCAATGCAGACGGCAAAAATTTGATGAACCCCGAGAAAGCCGAAGCCAAAATAGCAAACAAGACCACTGTGCTCGAAGGAATCCTGGGATATCGAGTGGGTGAACAATATGATTCTGCCGCCCATAAAGTCCATATCGACTACTATCCACCGCGAGGTGATGCCAAAGAGGCCTGGGATGTCATTGACTTTTTGGGCCTGTTTGGCTTGCCGATGAGCCTGCGTCTGAATCTGCTGGGCCGTGATTCCATTCTGGCTGTCCCCCTGATTCTCGACCTGGCCCGCTGGGTGGCGGCGCTCCAACTAGCAGGCAGGAGCGGCCCAATTCCTGAATTGGGCTTCTTTTTCAAGAGGCCGATAGGGGACAATCCACCTCTCAGTTTTCAGGATCAGATTGCCGGCATTCTCAAACTGGAAAAAGAATGTACCAGCATGATGTAAGAGGCGACGAACTGGTGCCGGGAAAGGACGGGGCCATGGTATTTGGCTACAGTACCAATGCCTTTGTGAAGATGTCTCTCTATGAAGCGGTTGAGAGAATAGCGGCGCTCGGCTTCAAAGGTGTAGAAATAATGTGCGACAGGCCGCACCTCTATCCAGCCGACTACAGCGAGGAGGATCTCGCCCGCTTGAGTGGACTCATCAAGTCGCATAATTTGAAATTAACAAACCTGAACAGCTTCACCCTGTTCGCTGTAGGAAACACCTACCTGCCCTCGTGGATTGAGCCGGAGGAGGAGAGACGAAAGGTACGGATACATCACACCGTGCGCTGCCTCAAGTTGGCAAAATTTCTAGGTTGTGCAAACATTTCTGTGCCACCAGGCGGGCCTCAGGGGAGCTTGTCAACAAAGGAGGCCCTGGCTCTCTTCCATCAGGGAATAGAACAGGTTGCCCCAGTGGCCGAGGAACTGGGAGTGAAGATTTTGGTGGAGCCCGAGCCGGATTTGCTTCTGGAGAACAGCAGTCAATTTGCTGCATTTATCAATGATGTGGCATCTTCAGCAGTAGGCCTCAACTTTGACGTGGGCCATTTCTTCTGTGTTGGCGAAGATCCCTGTACCGCTTTCGAAAAACTCTTTCAATGGGTCGGCCATGTGCATCTGGAGGACATAGGCGCAGACAGGATGCACAATCACCTGATTGCTGGTCACGGTGTCATTCCCTTTCTGGCAGTATTCGAGACCATCGCCAGATTGGGATACCGGGGCGACATCAGCTTGGAGCTCTATCCTTATGTGGACATGCCTGAGGAGGCGGGAAGGGAGAGTCTGGACTACCTGCGACCAAT
Source organism: Deltaproteobacteria bacterium (assembly GCA_019309045.1). NCBI lineage: Bacteria > Pseudomonadati > Myxococcota > Myxococcia > Deltaproteobacteria bacterium. The sequence goes on from JAFDGZ010000018.1 coordinate 11,267, forward strand.
CTTTCAGGAAGCTGGCTTGCCGATCAGCTAGGGAAGATTGATTAGACCTCAGGTATTCAGGTGCACACAGGCTGGCAGCGCAGATGCCTGGAAAGAGCTTTCGCACATTTTGAACCACAACCCGCGTGGCCGTTGTGAAGAAGTCCTACCCCCCAGAAAATCCCAAGCATTGCCCATGCGGGCATAAGCATGTGTCCTGGTCTCCAGGCGAGGAAACTGTTTATTGCTGGGACTGCGACAAAGAGTATCCTCTGTCATCGTGCTTCAGGGCCCCGGCTGGTGAGGTCAAAGCCCCTTGCCACCATGACAACTGACAGGAGAGCTCGGCTCAGTTCATGCACGAAGCCACCAGATGCTGCTCTGACCCCATGAAATGAGACGCGCCTCCTGCTGTCCTGCTTCGGGCATCTTGTTAATGAGCTGCCAGATCTGATTGCCGGGGCAAACTCCAGACTGGTGGTGAAGGCGACAACGAGCACTAGACTGCTCACGCGTTCTATGGACTCGGGTGCTGTGGTGCCACATGACGACCGAACGGTCTCTCCTCCATCGTGATTCTGGCAGTAGCTGAAACATACAAACTCACGAGGAGATTATACTAGTGCTGAGAGTTTCTCTTGCTATCCCGGGCAATTGTACAGGCACATCGGTGGTAGACAAAGGTTTTGGCGCAGGTGACACAGCCGAAAAAGATGGCGTCGGCAAGCAGGAGACGCTCTTGCAAACTGTTTAGTCGCTGCGTGTATAGTTGAGACATTTGAACGGCGGAAGAGGAACTTCAGTCCAGATTCACATCTTGCGGCCATCTGTTGCCAGCAAAGAGATGGAGTTTTGGGGACAAAGTGTTCTGCAAGAGATTTGGTACAAGAGACTTGCAAATTATTGCAAGTGGGAGTTAAAATTTACGTAGAAATTTTATTGCCACATAGAAACCTCATATATTTTACTTGACAGGGACATGCTTTCAGCATTAATTTCGCCAATGTTATATTGTCGACTCTATTGCGCGAGAGGCATGTGTGGAAGGACAAAGAGAAATAGGAAAACTTTTACACTTCCCTTGAGGAAGAGGAGAATATTCTGCAACAGTTGAGAAAGCTTTTACCCTGCCTCATTCCGGTTCCTTGAAATGTGACAAGAAAAATACCATAAATAACAATTTGTTATTGGCTTGGACTTAATTTGGCATGGAATTTGTTTTTTATCTAGAAACAAGACAAAAGGATGGTGAACTAACAGCCTGAGAGACATGGAAGTGACGTGCGAAAGGGTTGGTCAATGGGCCAGGGGAGCGAAAAAGAGTTCATCGAGTACTCTCTGCAAACACTACGACAACTAGGATCTGATTTTCTTGAAGGAAAGACTCTCGAAGGATCCATAGATAAATTTGCCTTTAGAATAGCCTCCACCATAACGCCCGGAAATGAACAATTTGTAGTCATAAGAATATTAGAGCGTGATATTTACAAGATTACTTACGGTGAACCAGCTGAAAGTGAACGGCATGGAGTCGGCAGTATCGGCCATCTTTTGAAACCAGTAGAAAAAAAAGCTCTCACCAGGGCGATCAAGAATAGAGAAGTGGTGATCGTCAATGATGCAAAGGCCGATCCTCTAACCGCGTATATGTATCAGCATGTGGTAAATAAAGACATCAAGTCCGTAGCAGTTATACCAGTTGGCAACCGTACTGTTAAGTACCTGATTGTCATTGACAAGGCTGGGCCTCAAGAAGGGGGATTCAATGTTCTGGAAGCATCGTTCCTGAAAGAATGTCAGAAAAGTATCAATAGATATATTGATTGCTTAGATACTAATGGTTTCAATAATGGCTGCGATTTCTACGGTATTTTGAATGGTCTCCAGGATATTCTTCGCAATTATCTGCAGATAGCCGGGGGTAGAATCAACAGAATTCTGAAAAACTCGACAGATTTTAATGAGATACAACGCAATGCCGAAATGGCCCTCACTTCTATTGAATCTCTTGAAATGGAAATTGCCAAACTCATGCAGTATATGAGTTATCTCCGGACGAATGGCGATCTAGCCAAAGTAGAATCTCGTACTGTTGACGACTACATGCAAGAGTTTTATCGAAATGCCATGTTTACAGTACAGATAGCAGACGATGTGCGATGGACGGAGACTGAACTGCCTGCGGACTGCGTCTCATTTCTTCTGGCAGAAGTCAGAGATTACGTAATCAGAAACGGTAAACAGGGTTGTAAGGTAGAAGTGAAATCGCAAGGCTGCGAACTGGTCCTCTCTTTTCGCTCCTCTGGATTTCAACCCTTCAAGCAAGACAAGGATGCTATACTCTGCATGATCCAGGCCTTGATCAGGACTTTGGCGGGAACATTTTCACTTGCTGAATATCAGTGCAGAATCACTCTGCCATTGAGGTCTCCAGGAAGATTTCTCTCCAGGGGGGTGACCAAGATCCCCTGAAACTCATGACTGTAATAAAATCACCTTATACCCAGCCACAGCGGTAATTTTTCGAGCACCAGCCATTCTATCGTGTCTCTTGCCTGTCTGAAAGAAGCCAAACTCTCCATATAGGGGTCTCTCACACGCCAATTGATCACCAGTTTCTGCGGGTTCTCGTGAAGCACTTCTTCTGGCAATAGTTGTGAAGTAAGATTTACAATCAGATCGAATCGAGCAATATCCACTTCGGCAATACCTTTGGACCGCAGACCTCGGATAGAAACTGCGATTTCCTGGAGAACCTTTTTGGTCTCAGCGGGGATAGAGCCCAGAGGGCACAAGCCAGCCGAGGCTACCTCCAGTGAACTGCCCCAGTAATGCCTTGTAAGGGCTTCTGCAAGGATACTCCGGCAAGCGTTGCCAAAACAGATAAACAATACCGCCTTCAAGTGGTTAATTCTCCTGTGGTGCCGAACGGGCTGTTGGCTTCTTGCTCGGCGAGGACCTTTTTCAATCGGATAAAAAATGTCTCCAGCTGCTCTTGCGCCTCTTTTTTTGCCTGTGCCGAGGGAAAGGTTGAATCCAGGCAGTGAAATACTGTTTCTACAGAGGCGGTGTAGGTGTCTGTGGCGATGGCACAACTGGAGTCGTGTGCAGCTCTGTCAATCGGCCCTGAGTATAGGCACCCACCGGAAGGAGCAGAACTTCTGTATGGCCAGTCCAATTTCCATCCGAAAAACTGACGTACATAACTCAATGCAGATGGAGACAATAGCTGATTGAGGTGTACCTTCTGGTGGGTAAAAATAGCAAATAAACGGAAGAAGCTGAGAATATAGGCGATGCCCGGCACCACTAGACCATAGAGGTACCAGTCCTGGATTGCCCTGACAACTATTCTTTTCTGCAAGACTGATAGCTTCCTGAAACCGGCACAGAAGTACTTGCTGCAAGCAGCACCACCATGATAGGAGAGACCCCGCCAGTCAATACCACCATTGCCTTGAGCCAGGGGGTTGAGCAAACAGCCGACCAGACGGCTTTCTTTATCCAGAAATCCTATAAATTCACAGGAATAGAAGTCTGGATCTAAGAAGAGCAAGCCTTCCTGCTGCCGCCTCTGTTCAGCATAGGCAATGATATGTCCCACTGTTCGCGGCGTCCGGGCGAAGCAAGCAGTCCTGGCGTGGAGTAGAGAGGCCAAATCTTGTCTGGTCTTTCCCTCGATCTGATAAAGCCCACAACACCAGGCACAGGACTTGTTGTGGTCAGGCTGACAGAGGTGCGGTTCAGTCATCCTGCTGCCGGGGTGCTGGTGTCGCGAAGTGCCGTGGCTGCTGGTCATGGTCATAATGCCCGCTGAATAATTGCCGATTGAGCAAACAGTTGCAGAAGAAGGCGTCAAGAGTTAGCAACCAATCTTATGATAACGAGCATTTCAGCGCAACCTGATGAACCTAGACTATACTTTGAAAAAATGAAATTCCATCCAGTGGTCCAGTACTGTATCAGCAAGCGGCATGACTCCGGTCTGCTTTCTCTACCCAGGTGGAGAGATCTAACCTATTCTCTCCCAGAGCTAGGCAAGTTTTTCCTCGTGCTTCTATGAAAATATTCTCTCTTATTTTGTAATATCAATTAATTACAATTACAACTGGCATGGCATGAGAACTGCTGTCCAGGGACTAAACATCGAAAAAAGGAGGAGACCATTGCTGCAAAAAGTGTGCTTGGCAGCCGCCATACTCTTTCTCCTGTTCCTGGCTGGCAGTGTGGTGGGTGAAACTTCGGTGGCAGTAAATCTCAAGAGCGCTCTACTCGTGCTCGGCGGCAGCATGCTGAGCGTTTTATTGGCTTTTCCAATAAAGACCATCAGAGATCTCTGCCACAGTTTGACGGAACTGTTTCATTATAATGAGAATGAGCGGCTGTCCCTTGTACAGCATATGGAAAGGATTGCCCGTCTCGCTCGTTTACACGGCGCCAGGGTCCTGGAAAATGAAGGAAACAAGACCGCGAATCAATTTCTTCGCAAAGGGCTGGAACTTATTGCCGATGGCTACGACCGCTATGAGATCCGCAACATCATGGAAAAAGAATTCGAACTCTATTTTGCCCGCAGAGAATCTCAGATAAGCATTCTCAAGACCCTGGCAAAACTGGCACCGGTGTTTGGCTTCGTAGGCACCATCATGGGGCTGATCAATATCCTGGGTCACCTGGGGGAGCCAACTGAGATTGGCAAGGGCATGGCTCTTGCTCTGCTCACCAGTTTTTATGGCTTGCTGTTTGCCAACTTTCTCTTCATGCCGCTGGGGAAGAAACTTGCCGAATATGTCAAAGGAGAGGCCACCACGCTGACACTCATCCTGGAAGGAGTGATGGACATTTCAGAGCAGAGAAACTCGAAGGCCATGGCTTATCGACTGAAATCCTACCTGCATGTTGATGGCATGCCCCGTGCCGTGCCTGCAGACAGTGCAAACAGAGAAGCGCCATTGACAGCAAGATTCGCTCTTCGCAAGCTTTTGTTCAAGGAGTAAAGTGGCTCACTTAGACAATGAAGATCTGCTGAGAAGACTTGAAAATTCAGAGCGCAAACGAAGGCCCTGTCACCCTCTGCTGCTGCAAAAAGAAGCGGATGAGGATACACTTCTGTGGAGCCTGGTGGATCTGGTCAGCGTCCTGCTGATATTTTTTGTGCTCCTCTACTCTGATGCTATTACAAAGCATGCACCTCGTTTATCTGAGAAAATTTATCGGACTCATCTGTCACAACAGTCTGCCGGAGCGCCTCAACAGGTGTCCGCCAAAGGCAGTGCTCGCCTGCAACCATATAGGCACATGGCCTCACTTGCAGCGGATGTCCTCCGAGCGAACCAGGGCGCGGTGTCCCTGCGCCAAGAAATACTGGCTACTTTAGAAACCACATCTTCACATGAGTATTCTGTAGCGCAGCGCGATCACAGCCTGGTTATTACCTTCAATGAGAGGATTATTTTCAATCGAGGTGAAGCAGAGCTTCTTCAGAGCTTCAAGCCCATTCTGAGTAAGATTGCTGCACTCGTTGCCCGCAAACAGGAGTTTCTTGTTGAAGTATCTGGGCATACAGATGATACTCCCATCAGCACTACGAGGTTTCCGTCAAACTGGGAGCTTTCAGCAATACGTGCTGTAAATGTGGCCAAATTTCTTACCCAAAACGGTGTAGATCCGCACCGGGTCTCGATCAAAGGCTATGGCGAATACCAGCCACTAGTTGCCAATACTTCCCCTGCTAACAGGCAGATGAATCGTCGAGTAGAAATAGCCCTGATCAAAGGAAGCAATGACTCTGGAGGCTGAATAGCGGGGGGAGACCGCACTAGTTACCTCTGACTGGATGAGCCAAGCCAAAGCCAATGTCGAGGCATGAACCAGGCAGTCACCTGGACATAAACGGCTAACCTCTTGACAAGAAAATGGCCAGCCTGTAATAGACAGTCAACTATGCGTACATGGAGATCTTTTTTCTTGGGCTAACGCAGCAGGGGGTCGACGATGTGGACTAGAAAGAGGTACTTCAGAAGCATTACCCTGGTAATGGTTGTGCTGGTGTCCCTGTTCAGCCTGGTGCCGAGAGTCGAAGCTTCATTTATCAGTTCATCAGAGGGGTTTACTACGGACCTGCGTCAGCACGATTTGGCAACAGTCCAGAAAGTCCTGGAGCAGAAACTGGTAAAGCAGAGGCTTGAAGCACTTGGGTACAGCCAGACGGAAATTCAAGAGCGACTCGGTCAGCTTTCCAACGAAGAGCTCCACAGCCTCGCCACTCAGATTGATACCCTGGCGCCTGGTGGTGATGCCCTCGGCGTTATCATTGCCTTGTTGGTAATAGTGCTGCTCGTGGTGCTGATCCTCAAATTGCTTGATAAAACCATAATTATTTCATAGGGCCACCTGCAGCAAGGAATTGGGAGGACGACTGTATTCGCCAGCAACAGGAAAGCTTTTTCACTATACGGTCCTGACAGCAGCTTCAATGCTTGTAATGGGACTTGCCTTTGTGGGGTGCCGGGCCAAGCAGGGCAGGGTGCTACCCGTTTCACCTGCCGATAATGCTTCTGCCAGGATAGAGGGGGTTCCCTTCTATCCCCAATCTGCATATCAATGTGGCCCTGCTTCTCTAGCCGCTGTCATGAGTTTTCAAGGAGTAAAGGTAACTCCTGGTGAAATTGAGGAGGCCATATTCAGACAAGAGCTGCGGGGAACTCTAGGTCTGGATATGGCCTTGTATGCACGCGGCAGGGGCCTCCTGGCTACCTGGTACAGTGGCACGGTAGAAGACATTTACCAAAGGGTGAGCCAGGGATCTCCGCTTATCGTCATGGTAGACTACGGCATTGGCTCGTTGCGGAAGCTGCATTATATGGTGGTAGTTGGTTATACTGCGGAGGCTGTCGTAGTAAACACCGGGACACATCAAGAGACGAACATTGACTGGCCATATTTCCTTTCCCTCTGGCGCAGAACACATAACTGGACTCTACTGGTGGAAAAAGGAAAAGCCGGCGGGCAACAGTGACTGGAAGAGCATGGTTGAAATCTAAAGGCCGCCGCGCTGCATTCATTTTTCTTTTGGTGCTGACTGCCTGCGCGATGCCACATCTGACAATTGTAGACGACCCATTGTCTGCTGAAGAACACCTGAAACTGGGTCTGGCCTACGAACAGAAAGGTGATTACCATTCTGCTATCAGGGAATACACTAGGGCCGCTAGAGAGTACCCTGTGGCGTATCTGTACATGGGTAATGTCTACTTCTTGCAAGAGAACCTGCCAGAGGCAGAGAGGCACTACAGGATAGCGATTCAAAAACTTCCAGACAATCCACAGCCTTACAATAATCTGGCCTGGCTCTATCTGAGCCGGCGAGTGAAACTCGAGCAGGCAGAATTGCTTGCTCGCAAATCAGTGGGACTGGCTCCTCCGGATAAGAAGGGTGTTTACCTGGATACACTAGAAAAAATCCTGCAACTGAAGCAGCAAAATGCCTCTCAGGAGAGCTATTAGCCAGAACTTCCTCCATATCTGCTTGAATCTGTGCAGCTTGGGGGCAAGCCGCCCTGTACCTTCAACCAGTTGCGACTGCTCAATCAGCATCATGCGGGGGAAACAATTTGCTGGCGATCTCTACCCTCCTGTCGTTGCCATATTTTTGGTCGAATTCTTCCGGTTGATCTCTCCATAAGAGGGCTTTGTAGGGCGCAGATTGCATTGCTTCGTCCAGAGTGCTCAGGTGATCTGCAGAGCAGTGCCCCGGCAGGGCAAATAGTCTGGCTTCGCCAACTATGCGACCGTTCTGATCAAAGGGACGTAGAACGAGGCAAGAACACTCCAAGAAAAGGACGGCCACGCCCACAGCTGCGGGATATGCCTCGTACAATTGTCTCGTTCCAGCTAGTAAGGTCTTGCCATGCTTCGCTCGCAACTCGGCTTCTTTCTGTTGTCTTTCTCGCTCGGCTGCCATGGTAAGTCTCCATCTCTATCTACTTTGGTCCTTCCTGACGGGAAGATAAGAGTCTGCCGTACTGTCTCATTTTTGACTCTGCCAGGTTCATCTCTTCCTGAGAGAGGATCAAGGGCTTTCCCAGGCTTAGAGCTCGGCAATAGAGCTCCGCGCAAAATTCTATCTCTTCAGCCACCAAGAAGGCAGTGGCCAGGTCTGGACCAGCAGCTAGAAGACCATGATTTGCCAGCAGTACAGCGCGTCTGTTGCTCATGGCGGCCAGAACATTTGCCGCCAATTCTTTGGTGCCGAAGGTGGCATAGGGAGCACATGGAACGTTCGGTCCTGCGAGAGCAACAAGATAGTGAATGGCTGGTAATTCCCAACCGAGACAGGAAAGAGAGCTGGCGAAGGACGAATGGACATGGATCAGGGCATCCAGATCATGTCTGGCACGATAGATTGCCGTGTGCATTGGTAGCTCTGAAGAAGGCTTTTTCGATCCGTCCATCTGGATGCCTTCCAGGGTAACCACACACACATCCTCAGGTGTCATTTCCCTGTAGTCCACACCACTGGGAGAAATGGCTACCAGGTTCTGTTGGCGATCGAAGGTGCTCAAGTTTCCACTAGTAGAAGTGGTGAGGTGATGTAGGAGGAGCTTTTGACCATAGGTGACGATCTGTTTGCGCTTTGCTCCCAAAAGCATTGTGGCGTCTCCTTTTCCTCCAGGTAAAATGGCAAATTGGCTTGCATGCACACCTATGAAGGGATTGCCTATCTTGCAGCAGCAGCCTTGTAGCTGCCATTTCAGCGTCAAGATTTTACTCTATCGCAGTCCCTGAGTGGGCAGAATAGTATCTCAGAGAAGAATGTGTCAAGTTCACTGTGGCTTGGCGAAAACAGTTTACTTTTTGCCTGTGATAAGGTAAAAAACAGAAGGTTTGTTTGAACAAAAACTTGGAATTACAGTACTTTTTTAATAGAAAGGCGGGGAAGGTGGAAAAGATTGCAACCATTGACCATGAAGAAAATCCCGCACAGGTGAAACAGGCTGAACTTGTGGTCGGCATACCTTCTCATAACGGAGCGGACTACATAGGCTACGCCACGAGGGAGGCGGCTAGTGGTCTTGTCGAGCATTTCAGTGACAAAAACTCGGTGATCATCAACTGTGACAGTTATTCTGAGGATGGCACTAAAGAGGCCTTCTTGCAGACGCCAACTGAAGTGCCTAAGATTTATTTGACCACCAGCCAGGGCATGGTTGGCCGCGGACACAGCTTGCGTAGCCTCCTGACCAAGGTTGTGGAATTGCAGGCTCGTGCTGTCATAGTGGTGGACTGCAATCTGCAGGCTATTACCCCTCTGTGGATCAAGAACCTCGGGGAACCTTTATTTGCAGGCTTTGGCTTTGTCAGTCCTCTCTATGTTCGTCACAAGTACGATGGTGTGTTGGCAAACAATATCGTCTATCCTCTTACCCGGGCTCTTTACGGCCGACGGGTGCGACAACCGCTTGGAGGTGACTTTGGCTTTTCGGGTGATCTGGCGGAAACCTTTTTGCAGCATCCTACCTGGAATGATGCAGTGGGCAAGGCAGGAATTGATGTCTGGATGACGACTGTAGCGATCAGCAGGGGATTGCCTATTTGTCAATCGTTCTTGGGGAAGCCGAGAACGCAGAGACACAAGGAAGTGCAACCGCCGCGACCAGAAACGTTTTGTCAGGTGGTGGGAACTGTATTCGACTTGATGATATATTTCCAAGATCTCTGGAGCAGGATAAAATGGAGCAAACCCACCGCGATTTTCGGATTCGGTATAGGAGAAATCGAAGCTCCTCCTCCGTTGGAAGTTTCTGAATCAGGTCTTTACGAGGCATTTGTACAAGGATTTGCCTCTTATCGACAGAGATGGGAGGGAATCCTGGAGAGCAACATTTTCAATAAGTTGAATGAAATTAGAGAACTCCCGCTGACACATTTCAGTTTTCCATCACAATTGTGGGCGCAAATTCTTTTCAGATACGCCATTGCGTACAAGAGTGGCGCAGAGGATCGTCAAGCAATGCTGGCATCTTTGCAGCCGATTTTTGTGGGGAAGATCCTATCCTTCATCAAGAAAACAGAAAGGATGTCGATCCAACAGGCAGAAGAATACATTGAAAACGAGTGCATGATATTTGAAGAGATGAAACCTTACCTGTTGAGTGAATGGGATGAATCTAAATGAAGTCTTGCATACGCCAGTGGCGGCTCCTTTTTCGTTTGTGGCCTTTGAACTGATACTCATAACGAATGCGGCAACGTCAGGAGGCCGGCTGCCCCAAAAGTTTGGATTTTTTGTGGTAGCTTCAGCAGTTAAAAGGGGGAATTATGGCAAAGATACTTGTGGTAGACGATGAAGAGCATATCCGGCTGCTCTATTCAGAAGAGCTCAGGGAAGAGGGCTACGAGGTCATCACAGCAGACGGTGGCTACAAGTTGCTGGAGAAAATCAATGACGAAAAACCTGACCTGGTGGTGCTCGATATAAAAATGGTCGACTATGACGGGTTGGATCTGTTGCAAGATATCAGAAACAATTTCTACGACCTGCCCGTTATACTTTCCACTGCCTATGATACCTTCAAAGAAGATATGAAATCCATAGCAGCAGATTTTTATGTAGTCAAATCCTTTGACCTGAGCGAGTTGAAAAGAAAGATCAAGATGGCATTGGAAGCTCGAATGCCAGCCTGACTGCCGGACGTTTCCTCGAAGCTCCAACCGGGAGCCTCGGGACTACCTAGCCAAGACACACTTCTCTTGCAGCCTAGAGGCCCGGCCTTGAAGTCTAGACAATCAGCCAGCGGGACAGGGGATATGACTGTCCCCATCCATCTGGCAGCATAGGCTATCGGCTCCTGCAGCTTTGCCAATCAGACAGCACTCGGCCGTCCTCTTGCCGCATTGTAGTATGCTCGTTGAGAGACACATAGCTTTTCATGAATTGCCGCAGCAGTCGCCAAGAGATCCAGACTAGAGTTTGGCGTGCGCTAACAGGAGCAGGGCTGCCAGACCGAAGAACAGGTTGGGTGTCCAGGCCGCCAGTAAAGGCTGCAGACTGCCGGTGTAGCCCAAGGTGATGAGGACCTGGGAGAGAACCAGAAAGACGAAAGCGAAGGCGATGCTGACCACCACTCCCAGAGCAATGCCGCCTCGTTTGCCCTGGACTAGTATGACGGCTATGCCGAGCAGGGAAAGAATTACTGTAGTGAAAGGGAAAGAGAGCTTGGCCTGGAGGTCGACTCGATAACGGGTGGCGTCGTAACCTTCGCTCTCGATCCTTCGGACATAATGGAGCAGTTCAGCAAAACTCATCTCTTCAGCGGGCTTTTCCAGGCGCTGGAAATTTTGCGGCCTTTCGGGCAAATGCAGGCTGAGTTCTTGAAAATGCTTCAGGTTGAAAATGCCCTTGTCTCCGCGGGTAAGGAGTATGCCTTCTGAAAAGAGCCACTTCTTGCCGTTCCACAGGGCCTTCCTGGCATCCAGTCGTTTTAGCAGATGAAAGTTATTATCGAAGAAGTAAATAGTTACGCCTTCAAGCAAACTACGCTCGCTGTGTAAGACGCGAATGTTATATATGCGAGGGCCGCTCTTGTACCATATTTGTTCATTGGTGAAGCCGCCTACCAGGGGCCGGCCCTTGACCTCTACGTTCCAGATGTAATTGGCTCGGCTAGTGCTGGAAGGAACAATATATTCAGCGAGCAAGAAGTCGCTAAAACCGAACAACAAGGCGAGCAAGATGGCGGGTGTCAAGTAGAGAAGAGGACTTACACCGTGTGCTTTCAAGGCGGTCAACTCATTGGCTCGAGCAATGAGTCCAAGTGCGATGAGCGTACCCATGAGCACAGCAAGTGGGATCCCCTGTTGCAAGGCAAGGGGTGCTTTGAGAAGAAAATATTCTCCAATGCGGCTAAGTGGAAGGCGAACTTCCAGGAAGTCATCAATTCTATCAAGAAGGTCGACAAGAAGGTAAAGAGCCGTAAATGCGGCCAAACATATTGCAATGACCTTTGTCAGTTCTTTTGCTATGTAGCGGCTTAATATTTTCACAGAAGAAGAGAGTTAACAATACCCTGGAGTCAGCTAGCATGATTACTTTTACTGTCAGTACAATTAGAAGGCGGGTACAATATAACGAAAATCTATAGGCTTGTAAATGAGAGCGCCCAATAGGAGAAAGCGGAAAACTCCTTGACAGTAGATGAGGCCATGTGCTATGTGTATTTTTGCGAATAGCCGATTAACATTTTAAATTAACTTAGAAAATTGCTATGACAAACGAAAGTCGAGAAGAAAAAAGCGGCGAGAAGCAGGAGACTTTTAACTCAGATTTTGATCTCCAGCTTGACGACATCGAGGACGAGATTATCGACCTTGTGGATGTAATTGACGAGGGAGATGAACTGGCAGCGGACTCTTTGCTTGAGGAGGTGCCCGCAGCGGATGAAGAGCAGCCATTGTTTTCACTGGACGACCTCGATCTGGACACCGAGCTATCGGACGATTTTTCTTCTGAGGAAGCAGTCATAGAGGAAGTGGCTCAAGAGGAAGACAGTGAAGTCCAATTAGAGATTATGGGCGACCAGGAAATAGAAAGCCATGCTGAGGTTCAGCCGACTGAAGTTGGTGATGAGGACAGGGAAGCATCTGCTGGCGAGGAAAGTGAACTGGAAGCTGAGGATGCTTTAGCTGAACTCTTCGAGTCTGAAGAGATGGATGTCTCCACATTGCTGGCAGAGGCAAGTGACCCGACTGGAGCTGAGGAGCAGCAGGCGGCAGGCACCATTGAGGAAGAAGGGCTGCCGGACGAATTTTTTGCTGAACTGGAAACAGAGGCAGCAAGCGCTGACGAGGCCTCTGATGCCAGGGAGTCATCCTGGGCGAACGAAGAAATCAGCGAAGACTTCCTGGCAGATTTGGAAATAGAGGAGCCTGCTCTGGAGCAGACAACAGAACCGCAAGAGCTGGAAGCTGAGACGACTGTGGCAGCTTCCTCTGAAGAGCTTGCAGACCTCGTCAAGGAGCAGATAGAGGCTGTGGTTACCCGGGTTGTAGAAGAGAAGTTGCCCGAAGTGGTCCAGCGGATCATTCGAGAAGAAATTGAAAGATTAAAAGCAACCTTGGAATAAAGGGTGTTTTTTCCTGGAGATGTTGGCGACAATGGGGGTTATTGGTATAATCCCCATTTTATTTTGGCACATGAATATGACTGGAGAGGCATGGCTGGAGCTGTTGTGTTCTGTCTGTGAAAATTTTCGACTCGAATATGGAGAGTAGTTGGGAAATGGAAAGAGCGATTCTGCCAAAGGCGTACGAACCTGCGGAAGTGGAGGCTGCCTGGTATCGTTACTGGGAGGAGCATAATCTCTTTCGAGCGGATGAACAAAGTGAGGCACCGGCCTTTTCCATCGTTATACCTCCACCCAATGTGACCGGCGACCTCCATATGGGTCATGCCCTCAATAATACTCTGCAGGACATCCTTTGTCGCTTCAAGAGAATGCAGGGCTACAATGTACTGTGGCTGCCCGGGACGGACCATGCCGGCATAGCCACTCAGAATGTGGTGGAAAGAGAGCTGGCGAAGGAAAATATCGATCGTTATCAGCTCGGGCGCGAGGAGTTTATTGCGCGTATCTGGCAGTGGCGAAGCATCTACGGTGGTAAAATAATCAATCAGCTCAAGAGACTCGGTTCGAGCTGCGACTGGAGTCGTGAGCGTTTTACCATGGATGAAGGACTTTCCGCTGCTGTCCGCCGGGTGTTCGTCTCGCTCTACCAGGAGGGGCTCATCTACCGGGGTCACCGCATCATCAACTGGTGCCCCAGGTGTGTAACGGCACTGGCGAATCTGGAGGTCGAAGCCGAGGAACACAGAAGCTATCTCTATTACGTTCGCTACCTCCTGGCCGAGGGTGATGGCAGTCTTATGGTAGCCACCACCAGACCTGAAACCATGCTCGGGGACACTGGCATCGCGGTACATCCCGAGGATGGCAGGTATGAAAACTTTATAGGCAAGAAGGCAATTCTGCCCATAGTAAACCGAGAGTTACCCATAATTGCCGATAGCTACGTGGATCGTGAGTTCGGTACGGGCGCTCTGAAAATTACCCCGGCCCATGATCCCAATGACTTTGAGATCGGCCGGAAGCACCAGCTGGAACTGCTCAGGGTAATCGATGATCATGGGAAGATGAACAGTGAGGCCGGTCCGTACGCGGGTATGGACCGCTACGCTTGCCGCGACAAGCTCGTGGATGACTTGCGGGCGCAGGGTTATCTGGAGAAGATTGAAGACTATCAACACCGAGTGGGACATTGCTACCGCTGCAAGACAGTCATAGAGCCGACGCTCTCCGAACAGTGGTTTGTGGCAGTGAAACCACTGGCAGCTGAGGCTATGGCTGCAGTGCGGAATAAGAGGACGCGCATCATACCGGCAAACTGGGAGAAAAATTATTTCGAATGGCTCGAGAACATTGAAGACTGGTGTATATCAAGACAGATATGGTGGGGACATCGAATTCCTGCCTGGTACTGTCAGGAGTGCCAGGAAGTTATTGTGGCGTTGACGGATCCTGCTGCATGTGAAAAGTGCGGCAGTTCAAGGCTCAATCAAGACGAGGATGTCCTGGATACCTGGTTCAGTTCGGCCCTGTGGCCCTTTTCCACCATGGGCTGGCCAGAACAAACCCGGGAACTGGCTATCTTTTACCCCACCTCTGTCCTGGTGACAGGATTTGACATTCTCTTTTTCTGGGTTGCTCGTATGATGATGATGGGCCTGCACTTCATGAAAGATGTGCCCTTCCGAGATGTGTACATCCACGCCCTGGTCCGAGATGCAGAAGGGCAAAAAATGAGCAAGTCCAAAGGGAATGTAATTGATCCTCTGGTGATTATGGATCGCTACGGCACGGATGCCTTTCGTTTTACTCTGGCTGCATTTGCCGCCCAGGGCAGAGATATCCGCCTCTCTGAGGAGAGGATCGAGGGATATCGCCATTTTGTCAACAAGATATGGAATGCCAGCCGCTTTACCCTCATGAATCTGGATGGACTGACTCCGCCGCAGCATGTACCCGCCGTCAAGACGCTAGCTGATCGCTGGGTGTTGTCGCGCTTGCAGCGAGTTACCGACCAGGTAACTAGAGCCCAGGAAAGTTACCATTTCAATGACGCCGCCAATGTGCTCTACCAGTTTACCTGGCACGAGTTCTGTGACTGGTATCTGGAGATGATCAAGCCAGTGCTCTACAGTGGAGATGAGGAAAACAGGCACCTTACCCAGCAGGTGTTGGCCCACTGCCTCTCTGTGTTGTTGCGTTTGCTTCATCCCATTATGCCCTTTGTTACAGAGGAACTGTGGGCTCACTTGCATCCGGATGAGGGGAGCATAATGACAGCGCCTTTCCCAGTGGTGGCCTCCCAACTAATCAATGAGCAGGCCGAGGAAAAGATGAATCTCTTGATGGGGGTGATTACGGCAATCCGCAATATTCGCGGAGAAATGAACATAGCCCCTGCTGCACAGGTTGAGGCAGTGGTGCTTGGCTCTCAGGCTGCCGCCGAGGTTGTGGCGGCGCATGAGCAGTACGTCAAAGATCTAGCGCGGCTAAAAGACATCAAAGTGGGAACAGATCAGGAGAGACCAAGAGTTGCGGCCTCAGCTGTAGTGGGGCAGCTGGAAATATTTGTGCCGCTGGCAGGGGTCTTGGATTTTGCTGAAGAGAGAAAGAGGCTGCAGAAAGAGATTAGCAAGCTGGAGCCGCAATTGACAAGAAGCACGCAGAAACTGGCCAATGAAGACTTCATTAATCGAGCCCCTGGAGATATTGTGCAAAAAGAACGGCAGAAGGCTGAAAGACTCTCCCTGAAACTGCAGAAACTCAAAGGCCAGTTAGACAGGCTGGCCAGCATAGAGGCGGAAAGATGAGCCATGTTGACCCCGCAGCTAGAATCTCTGATCCGTTGGGCTCTTGTTGAGGACATTGGTCCAGGTGACATTACTACCACGAGTACTGTGCCGAGCGGCACTGCTGCCCGCGGATGTATATCAGCCGGCGAGCCTCTGGTGGTTGCGGGCATTGAAGTTGCCTGCCGCGTATTCAGCATGGTGGACCGGGAGTTGCAAATTTCCGTATTGCTGGATGATGGCAGTGTTGCCAACCCTGGCGACAGGATAGTTGAGCTGCAGGGCGAGGCTCGGGCCATGCTCAGCGCAGAAAGGACTGCTCTCAACTTCCTGCAAAGGCTTTCCGGTATTGCTACTCTGACCAAAAAATTCGTGCAAAGTGTGCAGGGATCCACAGCGCGCATCGTTGACACCCGCAAAACTACTCCGGGATGGCGGGTGTTGGAGAAGGCTGCTGTTCGTGCCGGCGGTGGAGCCAATCATCGCTTTGGCCTCTATGATGGAGTGCTCATCAAAGACAACCACCTTGCCGTGGTGGGCGCCATATCAGAAGCGGTAAGGGCAGCTCGCAATCGCATTCCCCACACTGTGAAAGTGGAGGTGGAAGTGGAGACTCTCGAGCAGCTGGAAGAGGCACTGGCAGCAGGCGCCGATGCGGTTTTGCTGGACAATATGCCAGTGAGCATGATAGCTGCAGCGGTCCAACGCACAGGAGGTCGGGTGCTGTTGGAAGCCTCAGGGGGAGTTACCCTGGAAAATGTCAAGGAGATAGCGGCGACCGGCGTAGATTTCATTTCAATAGGCGCACTGACCCATTCTGCTCGGGCAGTGGATATGAGTATGGAAATAGTAACGGAGACACCGCAAGTAGTTGTGGTCTGACAGCGCTGGGGCACACAGCAGTTGCCAAAATGCCATCCATATAGTTGTTAGAGGAAACAGAGGCAGGCTGCCTCATTTTTTTCCCAGTGCTCGAGCGCGCTCAGTCGCTGCAGCCACCGCATCTATCAGGGTGGCGCGCAGGGCGGCCCGCTCCATCACCTGCAACCCATTTATGGTGGTCCCTGCCGGCGAGGTAACCCTGTCTCTGAGTGTTGCTGGATGTTCATCGCTCTGGGCGAGAAGTCTTGCTGTGCCCAGAGTTGTCTGGACGACGAGATCGCGGGCCACAGAGCGCGACAGACCCAGGAATACTCCTGCATCGATAAGCGCTTCCATGAAGAGGAGAATGTAGCCGGGGCCACTGCCGCTCAAACCTGTAACGGCATCCATATCGGTTTCTTTTACTTCCACAACCTTTCCCACGGATTCGAACAGGACGCGGGCTGCTGCCAGATGTTCTGCAGTGGCATGCTCTCCCGGAGCAATAGCCGAAGCACCCTCGAGAACAAGAGCAGCTGCATTGGGCATGACCCGAACCATGGGTATGGCTGCGACCAGGCCGGACTGCAAGCGATGCAGGGAAACGCCGGCCACAATGGAAATCAGCAGGGGGGAATGTGCCAGGTTTCCCTTTAGCTCGGCGACAACTTCTTCCAGATTCTGCGGTTTGACCGCCAGGATCATAATGTCTGTGTCTCTGGCGAGGCTGCCATTGTCTTCCGTGGTGTGCACCCCGTAATTGTTCTGCAGGTAAAGGAGGCGGTCATGCCGCACATCACTTACCGAGATTTGCTCGGGCGCCAGACGTTCTGAGGTTAGCAGTCCTTTGATCAGAGCTTCTCCCATATTTCCCCCGCCGATAAATCCGACCTTACTGGCAGCCAGCATTGTCTCCTCCTCGCTGAATGAAGCTGCGGTATCTTCTATCCTGACAGAGTGGTGTCATTATTGGACAAAGAGTTCCTCTCTGTCAATGGTAACGGAAAAACACAGAGAGTGTTTCACTTTATCTTCCTGAAAAGTATAGGTATTTCTCTTGACAGTTGCAGACATTCACGGTAAGCTGACTTCCAGCCTTCTCTGACAGCGTGGGAAAGAATATGTTTATCCTGGCCAATCTACTAGCTGCTCTTTCTAGCGTTATCGGCTTTGTGCTGACGGTATATATGTGGATCATTATTGCCAGGGCATTGATATCCTGGGTGAATCCAGATCCATATAATCCCATTGTGCGGTTTCTTTATAATGTGACTGATCCTGTTCTACTAGCCATTCGCCGCCGGCTGCCTCTTTTCTTTGGAGGCATCGACTTTTCGCCCGTGATAGTCATTCTGGTTATCGTGTTCTTGCAGCAGTTCCTGGTCGGCTCACTTCGCGACTTGGCTTTTCGATTGGCACACTGAGCAAGAATGTCTGCATGAGCGCAACTTCAACACAGGAGGAAGCCATGCAACTCACACCCCTTGATATTCAACAAAAGCAGTTTCGCCTTCGTCTTTTTAGAGGCTTTGACGTGAAGGAGGTGGAGTCGTTCCTTTACCAGTTGGCGGAGCAGTTCAGTATCGTGCTGCGGGAAAAGGATGAACTGCGCAAAGAACTTGCAGAAAAGAACAGGCAAGTGCAGGAGTATCGTGATCGAGAGAGAATACTGAAAAGCACCCTGATCAGTGCTCAGAAAGCTGCCGAACGCATGAAGGCCAACGCAGAGAAGGAGGCCAAGCTCATCGTTTCAGAAGCAGAGGTCAAGGCGGAACGCATACTTAATAATGCTCACAACCGGCTGGCCCAAATTCACGAAGACATCGCTGAATTGAAGCGACAGAGAACACAATTTGAATTCAAAGTGCGTGCAACGGTTGAGAGTTATATGAAGATGCTGGACATGCAGAAGGAGGAAGAGGCAGAAGCAGCGGACATAGAGAGCAAGGTAAAATTTTTCCCCAAGCCCTGACAATGCCTCCAGTAAGACAAGCCCACCTTGCCCCCAGGAGTCAGGTCTATTGTCATAGGCAGCAGAGAAAATCTTTCGGGGGACCACTAGGGGAGATAGACAGATATTGTCGCCGGAGAGACGAGGACGCCGCATGGATGTCTTTCGTACTATTGAAGCCATGAACAGTTGGCGGAAAGAACGCTGGCGAAGCGGCCAGAGAATAGGTTTGGTGCCAACTATGGGTTATTTGCACCCGGGTCATCTGGCTTTGATGGAAGAAGCACTGCGTCGTTCTGATGAAGTGGTGGTCAGTATCTTTGTCAACCCTACCCAGTTCAGCCCGGGTGAGGATCTGGATGACTATCCCAGAGATATGGCCAGAGATCTGGAGCTCTGCCGAGCTCTGGGTGTCCACGTGGTTTTTGCCCCAGAGGGGGCAGAAATGTATGGCCCCGGCTTTCAGACCAAGATTATCGTCGAAGAGCTCAGCAAGAATCTTTGTGGTAGATACAGGGCCAATTTTTTCACAGGGGTAGCAACAGTTGTGGCCAAGCTGTTCTGTATAGTCCAACCTCATCTGGCTGTTTTTGGAGAAAAAGATTTTCAGCAGCTGGTGGTGGTGAAGAGACTCAGCCAGGATCTGAATCTGGGCGTGGAAATTATTGCTCATCCCACTGTGCGTGAACCAGACGGCCTTGCCATGAGTAGTCGCAACCAGTACCTTTCTGCGGAGGAGCGGCGGTCGGCACTGAGCCTCTATAAGGCCCTGCTCGAGGCCCGAGAGCTGGTGGCAGGGGGTGAGCGGTCTGCAAAAACTGTCATAAAGCGAGCCAGAGCTATTATTGAAGCGCAGCCTCATACCGAGATACAGTACGTGCAGGTGGTGGATGAGGAGACCATGGTTGACCTGGATGAGGTTACTGACAAGGCCCTCATGGCCATAGCCGTTTTTGTGGGTAAGGCCCGCTTGATCGACAACATGAGACTTTGGCCTGACAGGAGTTGATCGGGGTCGTTTTTTGCGGCCGGCACTCTGAAAGCAGGGGGATGGCGCCGGTCTCAAACATTTTCAATCAGTGCCGAAGAACGAGTCGTCACAGCTGAGATTGTTCAGCTCTTGCCAACAGTGGTGTTTGCTAGCGAATCCTTTCGCAGTTCTCTCCAATGTAGAGTCCATTGTTCAACATTGAGTTTTTCGGAAAATGGCCTCCTATGTAACCAATGGCTCTGAAGGGGCAATACTGAAAGTGCAGGTGCAGCCGCGCGCCTCGAGAGACGAGGTGGCAGGGCCCAGGGATGAACAATTGAAAATCAGGATAACTGCATCGCCTGAAAAAGGAAAGGCAAATAGACACCTGGTCAAGTTTCTCGCCAAGCAACTTCGGCTGTCGCCCTCACAGGTAGAAATCGTCTCTGGCTTTACTGCCCGAAAAAAAGTGGTCCTTCTTCGAGGGGTCTCGGCTGCTGAAGTGGAAGAATGTTTTGGCTGAAATCCCCATGGCCTCCAGCTAGGCCCGAGATGAAGGAAGGAGAAACTCTGGGCTTTTGAGTTGTGGAACACCTGGCTGTCATGGTAATAATTTCTAGTTTGGAGGGAATCTCATGCGAGACAAGAAGGAAGCTGTCCAAATAAAGTGTCCAAAATGCAAAAGGACCCAGATAGTATACATTCCTGACGAGGAGATACCCAGGTGTCCAGATTGTAAGATACAGATGGTCATCGAGGAGTTGCTCGATGAAGGAAAGTCTTACTAGTAATGAACAGGGAGGAGGTGAGAAAAATATCAGAGTGCTCATTGCTATGGTCAATTAGACTATTTTAGAAAGGAGAACGTCATGAAAAAGATTCTAGTTGCCTTTGTTGCAAGTATTACTCTTGGGTTGTTCTTCATGCAGTTGCCGGTTATGGCCGCGGACATCGAGCTTGCCAAAAAATCAACCCTGGAGACCATTTTGAAGAGAGGAGAGCTGCGAGTCGGCTTCGAGTCGGGCTACATGCCCTTCGAGATGACCAATAAGAAGGGGCAGTTTATTGGCTTTGACATTGATATGGCCAAAGAGATGGCCAAGGCCATGGGAGTCAAATTTGTGCCCGTGAATACAGCCTGGGATGGCATTATTCCTGCGCTGACCACCAATAAGTTTGACATCATTATGAGCGGCATGACCATCACCCAGGAGCGAAATCTCAAGATCAATTTTGCCGAACCTTACATCATCGTCGGGCAGGCTATCCTGCTCGCCAAGAAGCACGAGGGCAAGGTCACCTCTTACAAGGACCTGAACAACTCCAAATACATCATTACCTCCAAACTGGGGACCACTGGTGAGCAGGCAGTAAAACGGTTGATGCCCAGGGCCAACTACAAATCATTTGAGACCGAACCGGAAGCGGCACTGGAGGTGGTGAATGGCAAGGCCGATGCCTTTGTCTATGACCTGCCCTATTGCGCTGTGTTCAATGCCCAACAGGGCAAGGGCAAGCTGGTATTTCTGGACAAGCCGTTCACCTATGAGCCGCTTGCCTGGGCCGTGAACAAAGGAGACCCGGACTTTCTGAACTGGCTGAACAACTTTCTCAGGCAGGTAAAGAATGACGGCCGCTATGACCGTATTTACAACAAGTGGATTAAAGGCTCGGAATGGCTCAAGGAAGTACAGCAGTAAGTAGTTCACTGCATGCTGCAAGAGCCCTGTCCTGACGGCGAGCAGCGTAAGTCCAACGAGAAGACAGTGTGTTCATGCTGGCCTTCTCGTTGGATTTGAAATTACTGCTTGCAAGAATCGGAGGCGTACTCTGTAAATTCATACATGCCGCTTCTCGGATTTGCCAGAATAGCCGGCGGGAAGCTGCGAGGATAGGAAAGAGCGCAGGTCAGATGCAACACTTTTCTCTGAATGAATACCTTCGGACGCGGGGGTGGCGCCATATCTCCATCATAATATTTTTCCTTATGGTGCTTGGGGTGATTGCCGCTTTACTTTATGCAACTCAGAAGGTGGAGTATGTCTGGCGATGGTATCGGATGCCGCAGTATTTCTTCTACAAGGATACCATCGAGACAAAGTCAGAAGTTGAGGGCGAAGTTCGTTCCCTGGTGAGCAAGGATGGGCAGACGGAGATCGCCATTCAGGGAGTTGAAGGGGAAGAAGCTCGCTACACAGTGCCGACGAAGTCGGTGCGGGTGGAGGAAAACGATTTTGTCTATCCAGGGGATGTCCTGGGATCGTATCAAAAATGGAAGGTTGGTATCTTGCTGGAAGGGCTCTGGCTTACCCTCAAGGTAAGCATTATTGCCGTTCTTCTAGGTATATTGATCGGCCTTTTTACTGGGCTGGCGAGGATTTCTGACAACCCTGCCCTCAAATGGTCGGCCATTACTTACATCGAGCTCATCCGGGGTTCGCCGCTGCTGGTGCAGATCTTTATCTGGTACTTCGTTCTAGGCACTATGATCAATGCCATTCTGGCGCAGAAAGGAGTGCAGCAGCTGCCGCCCCTGTGGTTCGGTGTGGCGGCCCTGGCAGTTTTTGCTGGGGCCTACGTGGCCGAGATTGTCCGGGCTGGAATTCAATCAATTCATCGGGGCCAAATGGAGGCGGCTCGCTCGCTGGGCATGACGTATGCCCAGTCAATGCGGCACATCATCCTGCCCCAGGCCTTTCAGCGTATCCTCCCGCCCCTGGCAGGACAGTTCATCAGCCTCATCAAAGACTCCTCCCTTCTGGGGATTATAGCTATTCGCGAGCTTACCAAGGCGACCAGAGAGGTGGTTACCTCGAGTCTGCAGCCCTTTGAATTGTGGTTTGTGTGCGCCCTGCTCTATCTGGTGCTCACCTTTACCTTGTCCATGTTTGTCCAATATCTTGAAAGGAGAACTGCAATCCGTGGTTAGAACAGAGAATGTGTGCAAGACTTTCTATACCACTCACAAGGTGGATGCCCTTGTAGATGTCTCCTGTGAGATAAAGAAGGGCGAGGTGGTAGTGGTTATCGGCCCTTCCGGCTCGGGGAAAAGCACTTTCCTCCGTTGTCTGAATCGTCTCGAAAAGGCCGACAGCGGCCATATCTATATTGACGGCGTAGACATTCTCCATCACAAGACCGACATCAACAAGGTGCGGGCAGATCTGGGCATGGTATTTCAGTCTTTCAATCTCTTCCAGAACAAGAACGTTCTGGAGAATATCACTCTGGCCCAGATGGTAGTGCGCAAGCGTTCGAAGGCAGAGGCAAAAGAGAAGGCCATGGCCTTGTTGGAGAAAGTGGGCATTCCAGAAAAGGCAGAAAGCTACCCGGATAATCTTTCCGGCGGCCAGCAGCAGCGGGTAGCCATTGCGCGGGCTCTGGCAATGGATCCGAAAGTGATGCTTTTTGATGAACCAACCTCTGCACTCGATCCTGAAATGATCGGTGAGGTGCTGGAGGTGATGAAGACTCTGGCCCGGGAGGGCATGACAATGGTTGTGGTAACCCATGAGATGGGCTTCGCCAGGGAGGTGGCCGACCGGGTAGTGTTCATGGACTACGGCAGGATTGTGGAAGAGGGGACCCCCGAGCATTTCTTCAAGGATCCCACCCATGAACGAACCAAGCTCTTTCTGAGTCAGATCCTGTAGAGCGGATATACTTCAGAGGTCAGCAGGGAGAAATCCCAGGAGTTGTAGCTCAGATTCTCCTCAGCCTGGTAACTGCAGCAAAGAGAAGCGCAAAGCGGCTAGTTGAGAAATACCTGCCTGTAGTCGGACAATGATTCCATAACCTGGCCGGCGCCGCGGGCCACTGTGGTGAGGGGATCTTTTTCCACGTATACCTTGAGGTCCAGCATGGAGCTCAGCAGGGTGTCTAGCCCCCGCAGAAGGGCTCCGCCGCCCGCGAGCCAGACGCCGTTGCCATAGATGTCAGCAGCCAGTTCTGGCGGCGTCTTCTCGAAGGCTCGCTTGACGCTTTCGGTGATTACATTGACAGGCTCTTCCAGAGCCTCTCTTACCTGCCGATCAGTAATCTTGAAAGATCTCGGCAGACCTGTGAGGATCTCTTTGCCGCTGCCTTCCATGGTCATGGGCTCCGGCAAAGGGGTGGCAGAACCGATGCGCAGTTTGATCCGTTCTGCCTCGTTTTCGCCGATGGCTATCTGGTAATGTTGCTGAACATAGCGGCTGATGGCTTCATTGGCCTCATCCCCCGCCACTCTGACCGATTCGGCGTAGGCTATTGCTGACAGAGAGATTACCGCCACCTCGGTGGTGCCGCCGCCAATGTCCACCACCATGTTTCCCACCGGCTTGCTTATGGGAAGGCCGGCGCCGATGGCAGCAGCCATAGGTTCTTCGATCAAATGCACCTGGCGAGCGCCAGCCTGCTCAGCCGACTCTATGACAGCTCGCTTTTCCACCTGGGTGATGCCAGTTGGCACCGCTACGATCAGTCGGGGCCGAAAGAGGCGAGAACGCTTGTGCACCTTGCCCAGAAAGTACTTGATCATGGCACTGGTGACCTCGAAATCAGCTATAACCCCGTCTTTCATAGGCCGAATGGCCACAATTTTTTGTGGGGTCCTGCCGAGGAATTCTTTGGCCTCCCTACCTACGGCAATTACTCTGCCATTGGTGCGGCTGATGGCCACCACCGAAGGCTCATTGAGGACGATGCCTTCACCCTTCATGTAGATGAGGGTGTTGGCTGTACCTAGATCCATGGCCAGATCTTTTGAAAATAGGCCAACGAGGTAATCGACGAGTTTCATAACCATCTCGATTTGAAGCAAAGGCAAACTAGTAGAGGGGCATTGTCCGCAGAGCCCCAATAGTTCATACGGATGATGCTCATCGACTAGGCGAAGTTACCATGCCAGTCGCGGTTCCCTGGGGAAAGCCAAAGTCAGCCCTCTAGTTGCCTGCTCAACTTTTCTGACGCAATTGTTCTTGCTTCCTTGCTCTCCTGTCAATAGGCAGCCCTCAACGAAGATCATCGGCCAGGCCTCGAAAGGCCTTGATCCAGAGTTCACTCACTTCGGAAGAGTCATGTGGGAAAATACTAAAAGCGAAGCGTGGCTGCAGGCCAGTAGAGCCATTCAACTGCTCCAGGAGGTGCTGGTGCAGAGCAGAGGCCAGCTCCTGCATGCGGGCATGTATTGCCCTGGGGCTGGCATTCTCAAAAAGAAGAGCAAAGCGCATGGGCTCGATGCAGCCCAGGAGTTGTCTCCCTCGAAGCTCCTGGAGGAGGAACCTGGAAACACTCTGGCGCAGCGGCATCAAATCAGGAAGTGCCACCCTGGTGTTGAGTTGCTCCATACCATCTATACTCATAATGGCAAGAGCAAGTGTGCCGCCAACCTTACTGCAGCGTTGTATTCGTTTGCAGAGGATCTTGTCAAAAGCATCCAGATTACAGGTCTCGGTCACCGGATCGAGGTTGCGGGCAAGCGCCAGCTCCCTTTTCAAGGTAAAATTCTGCAGTACAAGGGTGGCGCGCCTGACAATGGCAGTGACTGCCGCCTTTTCCTCTTTGTTCCATTCAGTGGCCCTCTTGGCAAAAAAGACAATCACTCCCCCTACCCTGTGAGGGTCCCAGGCTAGCGGCAGTCCTATAAGGGCGCCGAGTTCTCCTATGCCGTCTGAGGGGCCAAACAGGTATGCCAGCCGACGGCGATTTCTTACCTTAGGAACAAAGAGAGCTTTGCGGTTCCTGAAAATCCAGCCAACAATGCCTTTGTCGACTGGCTTGGCTCTCTGCAGTAAAGACAGTGGTACCTTGCCAGCAACGGCAACGATTTGCAGGAAGTTGCCATCGGGCAGCGCTAGAATGGCACCATCGAGCCGCAGATAGCGGCAGCCCTGATCCAACAGTTTGGTAAAAAAGGGCACTGGATCTTCGGCATCTGCGGGCAATGGATCAGAACGGTGCCAGAGAGCTAGCAGCTGACGAAGTTGACTGTGACGCTGGAACGCCTGCTCATTGTCAAGAGTATTACAGATCACCTTGGCAAAGCCATGGAGAAGCTTTTGCTCTTTGCTGGTGAATACATACTGTCGCTTGCTGTCCACAGAGAGAACTCCCCTGTCCATAGGCAGGGGTACAGCCGCGAAAGACTTGATATTTTCATCGTCGCGATAATAGGGCAGGGTATTGATATCACGGTCGAAATGATCGATGCTGACAGGTTGTCTATTCCTGGCGACCCAGCCGATGAGACCGCCGTCATCCGGAGAAAAACTGGCGTCTGGAATCACATTCTTGCTGAGAGTGTGGCAGGCACGCAAGCGGAGACGGCCCCCCCGGGCTTCTGCAACAAAAAGAACTGAGGTAAAGGCGTCGAGGCAATTGCTCAGCAAGGCTATGATGTCATTTAGTTCAGGGTTCACAGACATCACGTTTGCCAGTCAGAAAAGGAGAAATGAAACCGTGCCCTACATCCTGCAAAGGCAATGGTGGTGGTCGAAGGAAGCGGGACATAATATTATCAGTTTTTCCCATTAGTTACCACCATAGTTTGCGAAGACGCACCATGAATAGCCTATTTAAGAAACTGTGTCAACTGTATAGGAGCAGAAACGAGCCAACAGTTTCTGCTGAGCCCGAACAAGCTACTTCGATAGAATAGCACGTTCTTCGCAAAGGTAAAGCGCAGATAAGCACCTGCCTGAACCAGACCATAACCATTGTGGGGATGAAGACCCACTCTAGAGCCTCCTTGTGCAAACCCCCGCCCAGTTCTGGCAAGAAACAGTTGCTGCTTTGCCTGAGCGAGCTGTGAACAGCACCTCTGCCCGGCAGTGAGTTGTGAAATGTGGCTGAGGTTCTGGAGAAGTACGGGCGAGGTTTTCTCAACAGTCCAGCCAGAGCAAATGGTGAAAGATAAAAGAGAAATCCTCTAGCAGTTTCCAGTTCTTGTCAAAAAGGCGTGAATGGGATAAGGAGGGGAGGTGAAATGGAGGAGAATATGACAGCCATAAGAGTGATGCCCGAGTCTCTAGCCAACAAGATCGCCGCTGGTGAGGTGGTGGAAAGGCCTGCCTCGGTGGTCAAGGAGCTCGTCGAGAACTCAATAGATGCGGGTGCGACACAGATCAGTGTGGAAGTAGAAGGAAAGAGTTGTTGCCATGTGAGGGTTGTCGACAACGGCCATGGCATGGCGAGTGATGATGCCCTGTTGGCGCTCGAGCGGCACGCCACCAGCAAGATTTTTACTGAAGCAGACCTGCTCAACATAAACAGCCTTGGTTTTCGTGGAGAAGCCCTGCCGAGTATTGCCGCGGTGTCAAAGTTTGTGCTCCGCACGAGAAGGCGTGACAGCACAGCAGGTACTGAGATTCAGGCGACTGGTGGAGTACTGCGACAGGTAAGAGAGTGCGGCTGTCCTGCAGGCACACTGGTAGGAGTTCGGCATCTTTTTTACAATCAACCAGTGCGTCGCAAGTTTCTTCGCACAGAACGGACTGAATTTGGCCATATCCTGGATGTCATGACCAGATTGGCGCTGGCGCGACCAGAAATTCATTTCAGCCTCAGTTCTCGGGGTCGGGTGGTTGGCGATTGGACTGCGGTCGAGAACCTGGAGCAGCGGTTGCACCAGGTGTATCAGACAGATATAGGCAGCTCCTGGCTGCCGGTGACCTACAAGGGCGAATCCCTGGCAATTGACGGCTTCCTCAGTCCACCTGAGCTGCATCGGGCAAATGGCAAGATGCTCTTTTTCTATGTCAACCGGAGAGCGGTGCGCGACCGGTTGCTGCTGCACGCTCTCATGGAGGCCTACCGAACCCTGCTACCCAAAGGCAGGTTTCCCCTGGGAGTGCTCTTCATTGCTGTGCCTGCAGCACAGGTGGACGTCAATGTCCACCCGAGCAAAGCTGAAGTGCGCTTCCAGGATGCCCGGGGTGTGACCGAGGTGGTGAAGGCCGCTGCACGTCGGGCTCTGACACCTCTCAAGAGCCGAGGATGGCGGCGGAGCCTTGTCTCGGCGGTTCCCGGCAGAAAAGAGCCCCAGTGGATCCAGACAAAGATGCAGCGGCCATGGTCGGAGAGTCTAGAAGTGAGAGAAACCCCGGCTGCACTGCAGCCAGCAGCTGATATTTCAGCCGCCGCTGCTGCTGCGGAGCTGCCCAACAGGGAGGCAGCGAGCGAGGCGAGAGAGCAGAGGGATACTCCTCCTCTGTTTGGCAGGCTTACTGTCATAGGGCAGCTGCACCACACTTACATCCTCTGTGAATCGGAGGATGGGCTTATTCTAATTGATCAGCATGCAGCTCATGAACGTTGCCTCTTTGATAAACTGCGGGCAGAAGTTGCCTCCTCACCATTGCCGAGTCAACAATTGCTTGCTCCGGCAACCCTCGAGTTCTCGGGAGAGGAAAGCGGCTGGCTGCAGGGCGCCATTGAACTTTTTGCCAAGCTGGGCTTCGCTGTAACCCCTTTTGGCTCCAACACCTTCATAGTGAGATCAGTACCCGCTGTGGCAATGAGGGCAGATCCACTGGAGATGTTCAAGGATATGGTTGCCGAGGCATATGAGTCAGGAGCAGGCCCTGATCCAGATCGGCTGTTGGAAAGGGCCTTGCAATCCATGGCATGTAAGCTGGCAGTGAAGGCCGGACAAAAATTGACTGTTGCAGAAATGACCTCCTTGCTAAGCCAGCTCGATGAAGTGGACTATTATGCCACCTGTCCCCATGGTCGTCCCTTCTGGTGGAAGTTGACCACCTATGAAATCGGCCGATTCTTTGGCAGACTCTAAAGGGCAGATCGTTGCTGGACATGGCGGCAGTGCCTGCAGCACGCGGCCAGTGAGGTGCAATTATTCATGAGTGCCGAGAGAGATAAAATAATCGTTCTGGTGGGACCTACAGGCGTGGGCAAGACAGGTGTGGCAATAGAAGTGGCAAAGGAGTTGGGCGGAGAGATTGTCAATGCAGATTCCATGCAGGTCTATAGATACATGGATGTGGGCACTGCCAAGCCGACAGCCAGAGAGAGGGCTGCAGTGCCGCACCATCTGCTGGATATACTGGATCCGGACGAAGATTTCGACGCCTTCATTTATGCAGAGATGGCCAGGGCTGCCATTGCTGAGATCCGCCAGAGAGATCGCCTGGCAGTGGTGGTCGGTGGCACCGGCTTATATTTGAAAAGTCTCCTGTACGGACTTTTCCCTGGAGCTGCCAAGGATGCTGAAGTGCGTCAACGACTCCGCAAGGAGGCTGCAGATAAAGGAGACACCTTTCTCTATCAGCGACTACAGGAAGTCGATCCCGAGACTGCCAGGCGACTGAACCCTCGTGATCTCGTGCGTGTCGTACGTGCTCTGGAAGTGTGGGAATGCACCGGCACACCCATATCCAAGCTGCAAAAGGAGCACGGCTTTAGCCAAAGCATGTACAGGGCACTAAAGATCGGCTTGCATTTGCCCCGCAATGAACTCTATGCGCGCATTGAACGCAGGGCAGATGAAATGCTAACAGCTGGACTTGTTGCCGAAGTGCAAGACCTTCTGCAGCGCGGCTACGGTCCTGAGCTCAAGAGCATGCAGGCCCTGGGCTATCGGCATATGGTGCGCGTTGTCAAGGGTGAGATGGTGCTCGAAAAGGCGGTGGACAGCATGAAAAGGGATACACGGAGATACGCCAAGAGACAGCTGACCTGGTTTCGCCAAGACCAGGAAATCCACTGGTTCACACCTGCAGAAAAGGATTCCATTGTTCGCTTGGCGCGCGAATATCTCGAATCATAGGGAAGCGGCGCTATTTCGTTGGGCGGCAGGCGTGATGCAATGGGATGCCTGTCTGAAGAGTTGGCTTCAATTTTGCTATAGGCACTCTTTGGAGCAATCTCACCCGGATGTTTAGCCAAGCCCACAACGGCCTCGATTGGAAAAATGTTCGGGTTCATGAAAAGGGTGGTGTCCATGGCTCTTAAAGGAAACATTGAGACCTTTTACCTCTCGAGCATCTTCCAACTGCTGTGCGGAGACAAGAAGACCGGCGTCCTGACCATACATGATCAGGGCAAAACAGTGAAGGTGTACTTCAAGAACGGCACCATTGTGCATGCCACGGGAACGCAGAAGGAAGTCCGCCTTGGCTACCTGTTGCGCACCAAGGGCATCATTTCAGCTAGAGAACTCCAGCAGGCTCTGGCAGTAGCCAAACGAAGGAAGGAGCGACTTGGCAAAATCCTGGTGGAGAAGGGGTTTATTTCCTCTGAGACTCTGAAGAGATTTATTCACCAGCAGGTACGTGAAGTTCTCTATGACCTTTTTTTATGGAAGCGTGGCGATTTTGAATACCAGGACCAGGAAATATCCCTTGATCCTGAGTACACTACTGAATTCAATCACATGGAAATCATTCTGGAAGGGAGCCGCCGCATTGATGAATGGGCACTGCTCACCAAACAGATCCCTCATCCTCACATTGTCTTTCGCCTCAGCAAGAATATCGAGCAGAAAAAGGGTGCCATAGAACTGAACGCTAATGAGTGGCGCATCCTGTCCCTGGTAGACGGCAAACGATCAGTGACAAAGATTATTGCTGACAGCGGCCATGAGGAGTATGCTGCCTACCGGATTCTCAACTCGCTTATCAGCTCCGGTCTCATCGAGAAGGTGGGAGGCGGCATGACGCCGTCCATCGGAGGTGGCAATGGTCAGGTCTCGGCGATAGTGCAGGTCTATCTGGAGATTTTTGCCAGCATGCGTAAATTCCTGGAGAAAGCAAAAGGCGATGGGGCTGTTGCTATCCTGGAGCAGGCAAAAAAGGATCTGCCTGCGCATGAAAAGAGAATGCTGGACGGATTTTACTTCGACAAAGATGTACAGAGCAATGTGCAGCGATTGTTGCACCCGGAAGGGAGTGAACCTCCGCCTGGAAAAGAAACACTTATTGCTTGTTTCAATTCCCTTGTCTATGCTGCTTTTTGCAAACAGAAAGAAATTCTCGACAGCAGGTTGTTGACAGCAGTTCTGGAAGACTTTGTCAAAATGATCAACAAATGGCAGGAGCAGCCAGGTAAGAGCGAGCTGCAGTACACGGTTCTTGCCAGTGTGGCACATACTGCCGAGAGGTTTCAGAAAGAAGTGTCCACAGGTGCCGGCAAACAGAAGGGCGGCGGCTTGTT
>JAFDGZ010000019.1 GCA_019309045.1 Deltaproteobacteria bacterium
GGTGCAATTTTATCAGGTCGTGGCTACAAGCCTCTCCTACGGCAAAGGTTACATAAAAAGAGGTCTCTGTAGGAGCGCTTCTCTAAGCGCGACCCGATGAAATAGCCCCTCTTCCCATGACTTCCGCAGAAGTCTTGAACGCTGCATCACTCTGATTAGATTCAAGTCTGTTCCATTTACCAGAGAAAAGCAACCTGTGGTAAAAGTTGATTTTCTCTTACTCTTACCTCTTGACCATTGACTATGCTTACGTTAGCATCATGTTCACCTTGCCGTTATCGTCCCAATTATCCAGTAAGAGGCTTGCTATGATTCTTTCTATTGTTTGCCCCTTTTGCGACAGAGAGCATCCTGTTCCTACTGACTTTGACTGCGTTTATGTGTGCGATTGCGGGGCCTGCTACAAGATCTGCGGCGGTAATATACTCAACAAGCGACTGGCAAGCTCTGCCATCGCCATGGATACGGCTGATCCTATCACCACCTTCGAAGACGATGAACTCGAATTCTGCGAAATGGTGATCAACCATGATTTTGACCAGCTCATTTCCTTAAAGCAGGAAATAGATGACGGTCCCCAGATGCGGTTCTGTAAATACGACCCTTCTGAAAGGCTTGCTCTAGTCTGGATGAAAAGGCCATTCTGATGGCGCCATTCCGGCTTGCCCTTATTTCCATGCCCTGGCCTCTGGCCAACCGCCCGTCCATCCAACTAGCCGCTCTCAAGAGTTTTCTGCTCCGAGAACGCCCAGATATTGAGGTTCACTGCTATCACCTCTATGTCGAAGTTGCAAACCTGCTGCAGGTACAAAATTACAATATCATTGCCGAGCGAACCTGGGCTGCTGAATCAGTCTACGGCTACCTTCTCAATCCAGACAAACAGAATGACAACGTCAAGCTTTTTCGCAAAGAACTCAAGAGAGCGAAGGGGGCGGTGTCATTAGAACTGCCTGAGATTGCCAGCAAGATCGAGCTACTGCACCGAGACAAACATCTGCCTTTGCCGTGGCACTCATATGATCTCATTGGCTTTTCTATCTGCCTGTGTCAACTGACCTCTTCTCTCTACATGATTCGTGCTCTCAGATTATTGCTGCCGGAATGCCGTATTGTCGCAGGCGGTTCAGCTTGTGCCGGAGAACTTGGCCGTTCTCTGCTGGCTCAGCTGCCAGAAATCGACTTTGTTATCAGTGGAGAAGGAGAACTACCGCTGCTGCAGCTTGTCAGCCATTTGCAAAATGGCGACATGGAAAACCTGGACTCCTGTCCTGGCTTGTGGTGGCGAGACAGCAACGGCAGCATTCGAGGTGGAGGAATACAACAACTAGATGACCTTGCCCAGCTTCCCCCGGGTGACTTCGAGGACTACTTCAAGCAATTACATGCTCTAGCCGACCTTGCCAATTTGATACCCTCACTGCCGGTTGAGACTTCAAGGGGATGCTGGTGGCACAGGTTCACGCCAGCTGCTGGTGGTAGAGGTTGTCGCTTTTGCAATCTCAATCTTCAGTGGCAAGGCTATAGAAGCAAGAAACCTTATCAGGTAGTGCATGAAATTGAGCAGCTCTCCCGCGGCCATGCCATTCTCAAGTTCTTTTTCGTGGATAACATCCTGGATCCAGATTTACTGGATGAGATATTCGAACAACTGTACTCTCTCGGCAGTTCACTGGAGCTCTTCGTGGAACTCAGGGCAAGCGTCTCACTGCCGCAACTGATTCGAATGCGCCGCGCTGGCGTTACAGAGGCCCAGATAGGCATTGAATCTCTCAGTACCAGGTTGCTGAGAAAGTTCAACAAGGGTACCACTGCCATCCAGAATATTGAGATTATGAAGCACTGTGAGACTCTTGGAATAAGGCACCATTCAAACCTCCTCTGCGGCTTTCCTGGCAGCGATGAGGAGGATGTGGCAGAAACCCTGGAAAATCTACAGTATGTGCAGTATTATCAGCCTCTTCGCCTGGTTCGCTTCTGGCTTGGTCAGAACAGTCCAGTGGCCCTGTCACCAGCACGATATGGAATTCGGCGCCTGAGCAATCATCCCAACTATCGCTTGCTGCTGCCTGGATCACTGGGCGACACTCTGTGTCTCATGCTCAAGACTTATCATGGCGATCGGACCAGACAAAAAGGATTGTGGCGGCCGGTCAACAGGCAACTGAAAAAGTGGCAGCAGCATTATTCTTCGTGTCGAAATGCCCATAACCACATGCCTATTTTGAGTTATCGCGACGGCAGCGACTTTTTGCTCATTCGCCGCCGGCATGCCGACAAAGAAACAGAGACATTCCGTATGCGTCAGACATCCGCCGCCATATACCGCTACTGTGAAACAGTCCAACCAATGGCAGCAATCAGGGAGTCCTTTCCACACTTTTCCCTGGACCATATCCAGACTTTCATCAAAGACATGGTACGCCGGCGACTCATGTTCCAGGAAAAGGACCGGGTCCTCAGTCTGGCAGTAAATGAAGAGCCTCACCGGCTGCTGTGTGGCCACAGAGCGCCCCTATCCCAATAATTGCAGTCTTCGCAAACAAGCTTTTTCTTGACATTTCCCGGTGTTGTCTGGTAACGAGTATCTCTACTGCTTCATTGTTGGACGCTGAAAAGTAGGCATCACCACGCTGGTTAGTTGAAACCAGCATGGCCGCCGGTGCCGCTCATAGCGGGAAACCGGTCCTACGACCGAGACATCGGCAATAGAGCTCAGGACAATGCGGGGCTGCAGTCAGCAATATGGACCGCAGGAGCGCAGCTCACCTGCATAGCCTACTGTACACCATTGGATTCTCTAATGGTGGGAGGTATTTCGCTGTAAGGAACGGGACCGTGGACAGCGACTCCGCGGCCTTTCTGTTTAGGAGGAAAATGAATTGACAGATTTGACTCGTCGCATCCTCATGGGCAACGAGGCTATTGCCTGGGCTCTGGCGCAGAGCGGTTGTACCGTTGTCACTTCCTACCCGGGCACTCCTGCTTCCGAGATTGTCGACACCTTGCTGCGGCTGCAGCGTGAACACAAGCTGCCCATGCACGTCGAATGGTCCGTCAATGAAAAGGTCGCCTTCGAAGTGGCCCTGGCCAATAGCTACCTGGGGGCGCGTTCAGCAGTGGCCATGAAACAGGTGGGCTTGAATGTCGCATCCGATCCACTCATGAGCTCAGCCTACACAGGAGTGAAGGGAGGCTTCCTGGTTATCGCGGCTGATGATCCCGGCCCCCACAGCTCGCAAACCGAGCAGGACAGCAGATTTATGGCCATGTTCGCCAAGATACCCGTATTCGATCCAAGCTCCCCCAGGCAGGCGATGCAGATGGTAGAGCCCGCTTTGAAGCTTTCCGAAGAGTATGAGATTCCTGTAATGCTGCGGCCCACCACGAGAATATGCCATTCCCGTCAGGATATCGAGGTGGGAAAAATCAGCTTTCCACCCCGGGAGCTCTGCTTTCTCAAGGAACCCGGGCGGTGGGCGGCAACACCCAGGTTCCGCTTTCTGCTCCATCAGAAGCTCAACGACAAGCTGGACAAACTTGCAGTCGAACCGTCTCTAGCTCCGGTGCTGCTGAATCCGGAGGCTGAGGGCAGCGATGCCTGCGTGCTTTCATCGGGGGTAGCGCTGGCCAATGTCCAGGAGATAATGGAGGACCTGGGGCTCTACGACCAAGTGCCCATCTACCAGGTAATCGTACCCTATCCCCTTCATTTTCTCTTTGCTGAAACTATCTTGCACGAGTTCAAAAGGATTCTCGTTGTCGAGGAAACTTATCCGGTAATCGAACTGCAACTGCGCCATCGAGACAAAGTGTATGGCCGTCTGAGCAAGACAATCCCCAATGCTGGTGAATTGGAGCCTCAGCTTGTCGAGACCTTGCTCAGAGGTTTTTTCCACCTGCCCCCTCTGCCGCCCTCCACAACAATTACTGCAGCTGAAAAACGCCCAACCCTCTGTCCAGGCTGTCCTCACCGAGCTGCCTTCTTTGCTCTCAAACGCGCCATGCCCAAGGCCATTTTCCCGAGCGACATCGGCTGCTATACCCTGGGACTCAATCTGGGTGCTGTAGACACGGTCCTCTGCATGGGGGCGAGCATCAGTCAGGCCGCCGGCTTCTACCACAGCCACCAACTCGGCTGTGAAGATTCACCGCCGCTGGCAGTAACCATTGGGGACTCCACCTTTTTCCACGCTGGTATACCTGCTCTGCTGAACAGCGTCACTCACGGTGCCCGCTTCGTACTCTTGATCCTGGACAACGGCACCACAGCCATGACAGGCTGTCAGCCCACACCTGAAAGTGGGCCCGAGCCGGGTAGCGCCAACGCCGTCACCGTATCCCTGGAAGAAATTGTCAGGGGCTGCGGCGTACGCTTTGTGCGCACTGCCGATCCTTACAATCTCGGGGACTTTATTGAGCTCATTCGCGAAGCTCACGCCTACAGTCAGGCAGAGCAGGGCGGCATCAGTGTAGTAATATCCCGGCACCCCTGCCTCATGGATCGAAGTGTGCCCCACCTGTTGCCCAGGAAGAAGCTGGCGGTCACTGGCGACTGCCAGGGATGTCGCTACTGCCTGGATCACTTCGAGTGCCCTGCCCTGCTGTATGACGACCAGGAGGAACGGGTCCATATAGACCATGTCTTGTGTGTCGGCTGCGGAGTTTGCCTGGATGTCTGTCCACGGGGGGCAATAGAAGAGGTGGGCAGTGATGGTTGATGGCAACATGAAAGTGCACCATGATAACCAATATTGATTAACAGAGTATGATAGGGGATTGGCCGCACACGCAACCTGAACGTTGCGGCTACCGAATATGCGGCGAGAAGGGATGAACTTTCATTTTGCGATCAACCAGTAAGGTCTAAAAGAAATTGATATTGCTAAGTATCAGCATTAACTGGACTTCTTATGGAACAACAGCAAATAGTGATCAGTGGCGTAGGCGGCCAGGGTGTTCTCTTTCTCACCAGGTTGCTGGCGGAAGCAGCCCTTGAACTGGAGATGCCAGTACTTTCGTCCGAAACTCACGGCATGGCGCAAAGGGGCGGCACTGTGGTCTCGCATCTCAAGGTTGGACCGTCATTTCACAGCCCTCTCATCAGAAGCGGCCAGGCTGACATTATTCTCCTGCTGCATCACAACAATCTAGGCCTGCATGGCCATTTCCTCCATGAGAATGGGCAAATATTTATCAACAGTCATCGCCCAGAATATCCAGGTGCCATCGATGCTGCCCAGCTGGCAACCAGCCTCGGTTATCCTTTGGCCGCGAACCTCGTGCTGCTTGGCTTTGCTCTGGCATCTGGATCGGTTTTCTGTGACTTCACCACAGTGTGCAGCACCCTCCAGCGCTCTTACCCTGGCGACCGCCTGCAGTTGAGCATCCGGGCCTTGCAAGCAGGCTTTAACTACGACCCCCGTGACATGAAGTAGGCTAAGGTGGAAGAGACGCCTTGACAAAATGAGCAGTATTGCTC
This sequence comes from Deltaproteobacteria bacterium, assembly GCA_019309045.1. Lineage (NCBI taxonomy): Bacteria > Pseudomonadati > Myxococcota > Myxococcia > Deltaproteobacteria bacterium. Next base: position 5,483 of record JAFDGZ010000019.1, read on the forward strand.
CTCTCTCCCTCGCCAGCCTCCCATATTGGGAGGGTCGTTTATACAATGATTCAAAAGACTACCTCCCTGTTTGAGGGAACAGGCCTGGGGAGGGCTGACACGAGACGTGACAGCATGATCTGGTACCAGCTGCCTCAATTTCTCGTATCCGGCATCACCACCGGCAGTATCTATGCCCTGGTAGCCCTCGGATTTGCTATTGTTCACAACGCCACAGGCATTGTCAACTTTGCCCAAGGGGAGTTCGTCATGATCGGCGCTCTGAGCGCCATCACCTTTACCCAGAGCATGGCCCTGCCCCTCTTTGTGGCTTTCCCCCTGGCAGTGTTCACAGCCATGGCTGTGGGTTTTCTTCTAGAGACCGCTGTACTGCGCCGCTCCAGATCTCAAAGCATTCTTATACTGGTAATGATTACCGTGGGGGCCTCCATCACCATCAGGGAATGCGCCATGATGGTCTGGGGCAAGATGCCCAAGACTCTTCCTCCCTTTTCAGGAGATGAACCATTCGAACTGGCTCATGCGGCCATTCTGCCCCAGACCTTGTGGATTCTGGCTATCACCTTTCTTGTGGTGGCGGGGCTGTCGGTCTTTTTCAATCATACCATGGCGGGGAAAGCCATGCGCGCTGTGGCTGAAAATCGTCGGGGTGCCGCTCTCATCGGCATTCCTGCCCATCGGATGACCATGCTCTCGTTTGTCCTCGCCGGCGGCATCGGGGCAGTAGCCGGCATCATTGTCACCCCGGTTACTACCATGTCATACAGTGCCGGTGTGATGCTGGCTCTCAAGGGCTTCGCTGCCGCCATATTGGGCGGCTACGGCAACATGGCCGGGGCCGTGCTGGGGGGGCTGTTGCTGGGAACCATGGAGTCGCTGGCAGCAGGTTTCATCTCCTCTGCCTACAAGGACGCTGTGGCCTTTCTACTCCTGTTGCTGGTTCTTTTTGTTCGGCCTTCAGGATTGCTGGGGGAAAAACAGATTCATAAAGTATGACAAGACTGCGCTATCCTCATATGACAGCCATGGATCGAAATGTGAAAAAGTGGCTCTCTATCTTTGCCCTGTGCCTGGCGGTAATGTGCCTGCCGTATGTCATCAGCAAGAGCTATTATTTCCTCATTCTCAATATTATCGCCATAAATGCCCTGGTGGTCCTCGGCCTCAACCTCCTCATAGGTTTTGCTGGCCAGATCTCTCTCGGTCATGCTGCCTTTTTCGGCATGGGTGCTTATTGTTCTGCCATATTAACCACTACTTACCACATGCCGGTCTGGCCCACGCTGCTGGCGGTGATGCTTGCCACCGCTGCAATTGCCTATCTCATCGGCATTCCCACCCTTCGTCTCGCAGGACATTATCTGGTAATGGCCACCCTGGGCTTCAACATTATCATCTACATCCTCATGGTTCAGATGGAGCCATGGACCGGCGGCCCCTCTGGCTTCTCAGGAATTCCCGGCCTCCATTTGGGCAGTCTTGCCATTCAGACGGACGTCGAATTCTACTGGCTCATCTGGCCGCTGCTTGTTCTCTTCCTGCTGCTCTCTATCAATCTCACTGACTCGCGGGTTGGCAGAGCGCTGCGGGCAATTCACGAGGATGAAATGACCGCCAATTCCCTTGGCATCAATACAGACAGGTACAAGGCCATTGTCTTCGCCCTCAGTGCGGCATATGCCTCTGTGGCAGGGAGTATGTACGCCCACTATCTGTCATTCATCAGCCCGAAGACCTTCGACATATTCTACTCAATAGAAGTGGTCACCATGGCAGTGGTCGGGGGAATCGGCAATATCTGGGGCGGCATCATCGGGGCGGCAGTCTTGACAGCCCTTCCCGAGCTGCTGCATGCCCTGCGTGATTACGCCCTGTTAATGTATGGCGTCATCCTCATGTCAGTACTGTTGTTTTTCCCTGAAGGATTATTGCCAGGTCTGCTGAGATTGTGCTTGCCGCACCTCAAAAAACAAAACGACTAACTTGGATGACAATGAATGGTCAGCATCAGACACTGCTCGAAGTAGACAAGGTAGACAAACATTTTGACGGACTCCAGGCTCTGAGTGAGGTCTCTTTCTCTTTGCATTCCGGGGAGATCATTGCTCTCATCGGCCCAAATGGCGCGGGCAAGACTACCCTGCTCAACCTGATTTCAGGAGTTTACACCCCATCACAGGGCGAGATATTCTTTGCTGGCCGTACCATCTCAGGACTGAAACCATACCAGGTAGCCGCTCTGGGCATCAGTCGCACCTTCCAATCGGTGCAGGTGTTCCAGGAGATGACGGCTCTGGAAAATGTCCTGGTGGGTCTGCACAGCCGTCTCCACAGTGGTTTCCTCAAGGGAATGCTCCACTGGATTACAGAAAGGCGAGAAGAACGGCGTGCCAGAGCAGCAGCCTTGAAAACTCTTACTCGACTGGACATAGAGCACCTTGCTGACAGGCCAGCCAACACCCTGTCCCTGCTGGAACAGAGGTGCCTCGAGATAGCTAGATCCATAGTATCTGCGCCGAGGCTCCTGCTGCTGGACGAACCGGTAGCTGGGCTCAACATCAGAGAAACAGAAGAGATGGCCGAACGTATCAAGGCTCTCAGCCACCAGGGACTTTCAGTGCTGCTGGTAGAACATGACATGAATCTGGTGATGAGCATAGCTCAACGGGTGATCGTGCTTCATCATGGCGTCAAAATAGGCGATGGCACTCCGGAGGCAGTTCAGGCCGACCCCACAATACAGAAAGCGTACCTGGGCGGACAGACGCACTCTGTGTAGAGCAGCCTCCAGAAAGCGCTCGACTTGACACGGAGGCTCGTAGTCAACCGCCAGATAGGAGGCTGTTCACTACCATCTTTTGAGATACATCGAACATGCCAGGCAACTCTCAGGTGTTGACATGCTGCTGGTAAAGAATATTTCTGCTTTCTATGGCAACATACAGATTCTTCATCATGTGAGCTATCATGTGGATGAGGGTGAAGTAGTAGCTCTCGTTGGCGGCAATGGTGCTGGCAAGAGCACCTTGCTCAATGTGATCAGTGGACTGCATCCTGCAGCTCGAGGCAGCATCTCCTTGCGCCAGCGCCAGGTGCTGGGTCTGCCTCCTGACAGGCTGGTAAAGCTTGGCCTGGTGCAGGTTCCTGAAGAGCGCCAGATCTTCAATTCCATGACTGTGGCAGACAACCTTGCCCTCGGGGCATACTCCCTGCCGAAAAGAGAACGCCGGGACATGGTGCGCAGCCAGCTCACCGAAGTGTATCGGCTCTTTCCAATTCTGCGTGAAAGAGCACAACAGAGAGCAGGCACTCTCAGTGGAGGTGAACAGCAAATGCTCTCTATTGGCCGGGCACTCATGGCCCGACCGCAAATGCTCCTCCTGGATGAACCTTCACTTGGTCTGGCGCCCCTGGTGGTGAGAGAGATCTTTCAGGTAATCAAAGAGCTGCAGCAAAAAGGAACCACCATACTCCTGGTGGAGCAAAACGCTCAGGCAGCCCTGGAGGTGTGCGATCGTGCCTATGTACTCGAGGCCGGCCGCATTGTGCTAGAAGGAAGCCCCCATGAGCTAATGGAGAATGACGAGCTGCGGCGAGCATTCCTTGGCAAGGACTACCAGGCAAAATGGGAGAGGTGAAAGCAGCGCCATTACTGTCAATGGACGAGGGAGCACAAAATGAATACCTTTTGGGACGAGAAGATAGAAACTCTTCCTCGAGAGCAGCTGGCAGAACTCCAACTCGAGCGGCTGCAGATGACCATAAATCGCGCCTACACCAAGGTAGATTTCTACCGGCAGCGGTTTGAAGAGCTGGGAATCATGCCAGAAGACATCCTTTCTCTCGAAGACTTGCAACAATTTCCCTTGACTACTGCTGCTGATCTCGCTACTCACTATCCTTACGGACTCTTTTCGGTGCCTCTGAAGAGTGTGGTGCGTCTCAAGTTCCCGGCTGCTTCGCGGGGAAGGCCCTTCGTGGTCGGCTACACCAAACGAGACGTTGCCATCTGGCAGCAGCTGGTGGCCCGGGCCTTGACTGCGGTAAATATTGGCCGCCGGGACATTGTCCAGGTCGCCTTTAACTACAGCTTGTTTACCGGGGCCTTCACTTTCAACCAGGCCGCGGAACTGTTGGGAGCAACCGTGGCACCCACATCCATTGTTTCCGCCACCCTGCAATTACAGATCATGCAGGACTTTCGTTCCACAGTGCTGGCCACCTCACCTTCTTTTGCCTTTCATATTGCTGATACTATGGAGCGCAAGCAAACCAAGTCAGCAGATAACTTTCTCCATACAGGAGTATTCGGGCCAGAATGCATGCCGGCCGAGGTCCGCAGCAGCCTGGAACAACGACTGGGACTGCAGGCCTATGCCATTTATGGCGTCAATGAGATGGTAGAGCCCGGGGTGGCCTTCGAGTGTGTAGAAAAGGACGGCCTTCACCTGGCAGAGGACCACTTCTATCCTGAGCTCATAGATCCTCTTTCCGGCGACAGGGTTCCGCCCGGGCAACAGGGCGAATTGGTGGTCACCACGCTGACCATTGAGGGGTTCCCCTTGATTCGCTTTCGTACGGGTGACATTACCATCCTGAACTACCAGCCCTGCCAGTGCGGCCGTTCCAGTGTCAAGATGGCCCCGCCTCTACAGCGCAGCGATAGCCTGCTCACTGTCCGTGGAATTGGCGTTTACCCAGAACATCTGGGGTCTCTACTGCAGGAGGTTGCCCCGGAAGTCTCACGCTACCGCTTTGTCGTTCGCCGGCGGCATGGCTTGAACGACCAGCTGGAGGTCCAGGTTGGCGTACCAGTCGACTATGCCACAGATTGGTACGGCACCCATGCACTTGCCGATAGAGTCCGCTCTCATCTTCGCAGGTCCATCGGCCTCGGCATTAAAGTGAGGCTGGTTGAAGCAGGCAGCCTTACAGGCATGCCCGCAGAAGTCCTGATAGAAGAGCAGGGCTGTGATGATGGTATGTGACTAGCACAGGGAGACTGTAATAGACGGGACATGCGAGGTTGCCAATGAGTCGGAGCTTTCTGCCAGCTGTTTCAGGAAAAGAAGAATTGCAGGCCATCCAGGTGCAGGGGCTGCAATGGACTGTGCATCATGCTTACCACAATTCGCCTTTTTACCGGCAGCGTCTCCAGGAAGCCGGCGTGCACCCTGATCACATCCGAACTCTGGATGACCTCAAAAGACTGCCCTTCACCACAGCAGAAGACCTGAGGTTGAATTACCCCTTCCCACTGAGGGCGGTTCCCTTTGACAAGATCGTCAGAATTCACGCCTCTTCCGGCACCACGGGCAAACGAAAAGTGCTCTGCTACACGCAAAAGGACGTTGATGACTGGGCAGAGATGTTTGCCCGCTGCTACGAAATGGCCGGACTCAACAGCTCGGACAGAGTGCAGATAGCCGTGGGCTATGGGCTCTGGACTGCAGGTGTAGGGTTCCAGCTCGGATGCGAGCGGTTCGGGGCGATGGCAGTTCCTGTGGGACCGGGCAACACTCAGATGCATTGTGAAATGCTCATCGACATGCAAAGCACAGTGTTCTGTTCCACTGCTTCCATGGCTCTGCTCATGGCAGAAGAAATACAGCGCCGCAACCTCAAATCGCAAATCGCCCTCAGAAAAATTATCATGGGAGCCGAGCGTCACAGCGAGAGTATGGACCGCCGCATCAAAGACCTTCTGGATGTTGAACATGTCTTCGACATCCCCGGCCTCACCGAACTATATGGCCCTGGAACCGGTCTGGACTGTGAACTGCATCAGGGCATCCACTACTGGGCAGACTTCTATATCCTGGAAATCATCGATCCTGACACTCTAGAACCAGTCAGGCCTGGCGATACAGGAGAAATGGTGGTCACCACCCTCAGGAAAGAAGCTGCTCCCCTCATCCGCTATCGCACCAGAGATCTGTCGAGATTGCTTCCCCAGCCGTGTGCCTGCGGCAGTCCTTTTCCAATGCATGACCGCATCCTCGGCCGCTCCGACGATATGTTCATCATCAGGGCGGTAAATGTCTATCCGGGCCAGATAGATCACCTTCTTTCAGGAGTAGCTGAAATTGGCAGTGAATATCAGGTACATCTGGAAAGAAGAGAAGACGGCCGGGACTACATGATCCTCAAAGTAGAGCGGCGACCAGAGATTGCCGCGGAGCGCGACCATGAAATAGCCCAGCAGATCAGGCGCGCTGTGCGCCAGCAGTTGCTGGTGAGTGCAGAGGTCGACATACAGGAATACGGCACTCTTCCGAGGAGCGAGCGCAAGAGCAAGCGGGTATTTGACCATCGGTAATAGTGCGGAGGGCGAGTTGCGGGTTAGGGGTTAGCGGTTATCAGTTGTCGGTTGTCAGGAAGCGTTTATTAGGTGCCTACTATCATTACGCGCTAGTATCTAGTGTTTTTCTGTGGAAGCGGCATCTTGGCGCGATCGGGCTCAGGAAAATAGCGAGCTGCGCGTCTTTGAGGGAAGACGAGCTTGGCATAAACCCTAGAAGTAACTACAACTTGTAATACTAGAAGGCAAAAAAGGAGGTGTATAAGACGACCTGGATGTGGGGTGATAGGAGTTGTTTACCATATGAGGAGCAAAGGGGGGTTTTGCTATGAACAGGCGAACAAAGATCTACATCATCTGCTTGCTTTCTCTGGCTGCTTTTGTCTTTGGCTCTCCAGCCACAACCAGCAAAGCTGCTGAACCGATCAAGATCGGTGCTTTCTTCGATCTTTCCGGAACAGCGGCCTTTATCGGCACACCCACCAAACTGGTGGCCCAGATGGTGGTTGACAAGATCAACAAGGAGGGCGGCGTCAATGGCCGTCCTCTGCAGCTGCTAATCGGCGACACCGAGGGTGATCCCACCAAGGCGCTCATGGTAGCCAAACGGCTGGTGGAAATGGAAAACGTGGTAGCTTTGATTGGTCCCACGCGCACGGGTACTGGCATGGCTGTGAAGAAATATCTGGAGGGCAAGCACATTCCCACTGTGATGACGGTGGGCGGCGACCCGGTGATCATGGAGGGCATTCACGGCGGCAAAGATTTTGGCACTGCTAAGTGGATCTTCAAATCCCCACAGCGGAGCTCCATCGCCGTAAAAAAAGTCTACCAGTACCTGCGGGCCAAGAAAGTCAAAAATATTGCCTTGATAACTGCATCCGATGGCTTCGGCCGCGATGGCCATCGCTGGCTCACCAAGCTGGCCCCAGAGTATGGGCTCACTGTCGTAGCTGACGAATCCTTTGGAGTCAGAGATGCAGACATGACCACCCAGCTCACCAAGATAAGAAACACCAACGCCCAGGTCATTGTCTGCTGGACCATAGGCCCGGCAGGCGCCATTGTGGCAAAAAATGTCAAACAGTTGGCTATCAAGATACCTCTGATTCAGTGCCACGGCCTGCCAGGACCTAAATACATAGAGCTGGCTGGCAGGGCAGCAGAGGGTAATATCATGCCGGCCACTAAACTGATGGCCTACGACCAGTTGCCAGCTACGGATCCGCAGAAGGCTGTCATCGAAGAATTCGTCCATCTCTACAACGATGTCTACCACTACGACCAGAAATTCCCCATCAATACTCATTCCGGCTATGCCTGGGACGCCATCTATATCATTGCCAATGCCATGAAAAGGGCAGGAACCGAACCGGCGGCCCTGCGAGACGCCATTGAGCAAACCAAAAACTACGTGGGAGTAAGCGGCATCTACAACATCACTCCCAAGGATCACAATGGCCTGGGCACCGATTCAATGATCATAGTGATGGTAAGAGATGGCAAGTGGAAATTGATCTATTGATAGCTAGATAATTCAACGGGCGGGAACCAATCCCCGCCCGTTGCCCGGAGCAGGGCAAGAATCCGTTCTTAGAGGTGAGTGGCTGGGCCGTAGCCTTGTCTCAAAGATCTTCAAGCTTGCGCAGGCAATCTTGAGGGAAACGATGTGTTCCGCCGGTCCCATCGAGCGTAACCCTGACAAGCGCCTCTGGATCATTGATGACCGTGTCGGGATCGCTTATCACCCCATGGAGACCGATGTACTCCTCCATATAGTCTTCCCAGCTTTCATCATTAGATTTTCGATAGACCTCGACCCGATCGCCTTGGCGAAATGGTAACATTGATTCTCCCCTTTCCTAATATTATTATGATATTGTACAATCTTCATTGAAGCGCTCGGTCTACTACGACTGGCCAATCATAAATGTCTACCCAGGCGAGGTATTTCAAGTGTCACACAGTAGCCTAGCTGGAACCGCCCATATTTCCCTCCTCTTCAGCGAGCTACAGGCTTTACGGCAATGCAAGTGCGTCCTTGGTTGTCCGGGACTATAAGGTACTAATCGAGTACATCTAGGACCTTTGCAGTACTGTGGTATCCCTACAGGGCGCGAGCACCTGCGCTACGCAGGCAACAGTCATCGTCACAGCCTCGCAAGGCTAACCCATGAAATATTCGGGCTAAACGTTTGGAGAAGCAGGGAATAGGCCTGTCTCTACCGGCAGTTCGGCGGTGGCTTTCCTGGCGCATTCGGGACACAACTTGCGGTCAGCAAAAGGACCAGGCATTATCTGGATCCGTCTACCGACAAAGTTTAAATACCGCCGCGTACCCAACTCTACACCGCAGCTCTCACAATATTCCAGTTTTTCTCGACGAAGTATAGTACCGCAGAAATTAAGTCGACGCTCACCATTCACGTCTTCTAAGACAATAGCACCAGTAGGACAATTGGTAGCACATGCACCACACAGAATGCAACGGTCAGCCGCGATCCGAAAATCAGTTACTCCTTGCTGGTCGAAATCAAGATAGCCAAACTGCAAGGCATCAACACCCATTTTGTCACGACAGATACTGACGCACAGTCCACAACGTTTGCAGATATCACACCTGAGACACCGCCGTCCCTCTTCCCTGGCCATAGCTTCGGATAGTCCCAGCTCCACCTGCTGAAAAGTGATCCTCCTTCTATCCGGATTAAGCATTGGCATTTCTGGCCGATGCAGGATCATCTTAGTAGCGGCTGGAACCTCGAGCCACTCAACACGCTGGTGACGGACGGGTACCTGCGGCATTTTAGGCTGTGGCAGTCCTCGCAAGTAGCGGTCTATCCCTGCTGCGGCAAATTTACCTGCACCGATAGCTTCCACTACGGTTGCCGGTCCCAAAACAGCGTCGCCTCCAGCAAATACTCCATCCTCGTTGGTCATGCCGCTCACTGTATCAGCCAGAAGAGTATTGCGTTTTGTCCACTTAAGGTTTTCCAAAGATTCGAGCCCTTCCGGATCGATCTTCTGACCAATGGCGGTGATTACCGCATCAACCTCATACAGATGATCACTGTCTTCCACAGGAACAGGTCGCCGTCTGCCGCTGGAATCTGCTGCCTCCAGTCTTGCTTTCAGACATCGGATACCAGTAACGCACCCTTCAGTTCCCACGATCTCCACTGGAACAGTGAGAAACGAGAAGCGCACCCCTTCTTCTTCGGCCTGCTCGACCTCTTCAATACTGGCAGGCATTTCAGAGCGAGTCCGCCGGTAGAGGATGCTGACATCTTGACAGCCAAGCCGAATACAGGTCCTGGCAGCGTCAATAGCCACGTTGCCGCCACCAATGATCGCCACTCGCCTGCCGGGTTTGTGTCTTTCACCCAAAGCCACTCGGAGGAGAAAAGCTATGGCATCCAACACTTGAGGGAATGAATCCTCGCCGGCAACTCCCAGCCTGTAAGAACCATGTGCGCCAATACTGATGAAAAATGCCTCGTATCCTTCCTGCCTTAGCTTTTCGATTGTGGTGTCTTTACCCAGTCTGGTATTATAGCGGAACTCGACCCCCAGGTCCTCAATCATTGCCACCTCCCGATCAATGACCTCCCGTGGCAGTCGATATCTAGGGATCCCCACCATCATCATCCCACCCGCCATGGGCAGAGCCTCAACCACAGTGACCCGGTAACCTCTCAATACCAGGTAATAGGCCGCGGTAAGTCCTGCCGGACCTGCACCGATCACGCAGACCTTGTGGCCATTGTCTGGGGCTTTTTGTGGGTTGACATAGGTACGCTCGGACATGGCTCTTTCGGCAGCAAAGGCCTTAAGATCTCGTATGGCTATGGGTGTGTCGATCCTACCACGAACGCAGACGTATTCACATGGGTGCGTGCACACCAAACCACATACCCAGGGGAAGGGGTTGTCCTTACGGATGAGTTCAACCGCCTCGGCATCGCGACCCTGGCCGATCAGGCTCACGTAACTCGAGACATCAATCCCGGCCGGACAGGCCATCTGACAAGGCGCCGGCGTGAGAACGTCACAATCCCCGGTCGGACAAACATGGGTGGTAATATGACTTTCATAGACCTCCTGGTATTCTGCAATGGCCACTGATACCATCTGTCCCACAAGGCGAGCCCCTTCCTCACCGGCTTCCGCCATAAGCTTATTGGCCAGCGAATCTATGGCCGGCAAGTGGTCTGTCCCACCCCTGCCACGGCTGACATCCTCAAGAAGCTCAATCAATGATTCCACTCTCTGCCGAGAGCGAGGTTCAGTGACCCGCCCTCTGGTCTCCAACGCTCTAGAAAGGTCATTTAAAGTTTTCGTTACGGGGCAGACACTTATTCCCGGAGGGTTCGCCACCTCGATTGACATTACGTCTGCAAGATGCTCTTCTCTCTGCTCTTCGGTCAACTCTGCAGTTCTTTCAAAATGAAGGCATTTGGTCACACATTTAGCCACGCAAGCTGGTTCCAGACCTTGATCCACCCGGTCCATACAGTAGTCACATTTTACCACCTTGCCGGTCTCAGGATTCCACTGGGGCGCACCATAGGGGCAGGCCTCGATACAGGACTTGCATCCCACACAGAGTTCTTCATCCACAAAAACAATACCGTCCTTTGCCCGCGTCTGCATAGCGCCAGTCGGGCATGCTGGTACACACCATGGCTCGTCACAATGAAAACAAGGCATGAAGACGAAGTCCGTCTTGGGAATGTTGTTTACCACTTGGGGGGTAGTCGTAATGATACGGCACAAGCGGGGCCCTGGAGGGAGCCCTTTGTTGTCTTTACAGTGGACCTCACAAGAGTGGCAGCCGATGCATTCTTCCCTGTCCTGATAGAGGTGGTATTGGCTCATCAATTTTCTCCTTCAAGTATTTCTCTCACCGGGGCCAGCATGGCACCCCGTCATTGCTGTAATGCAATTCACATATGGCTTTGCTGGAATCAGGTCCTTTTCCCCAAAAGTTGTTGAACCAGCACGCCCTGTTCGCTACCGCGTTCGTCCGAAAATCCAAGGGCATGGCACTAGGAAAGTGGTCTGACTCGAACGATGGTCTCATGTAGCGCCGGACTGCCCCCGATCATATCTGTCAGATTCTCCTGCAACAAGGTATCGCTGGCCCCTTTATCGAAGGTCCTGGTAGCGGCCGGCACCTGGCGGCCGAAGCCATGGAGCATGAAAACCGCTTCAGGGTGAATATATTCGGTCAGATGCACCTTTATACGACCAGTCCCACAGGTGGAAGTAATCTCCACCTCTTGGCCTTCTCCTATCCCGAGCTTCTCGGCCTCTTTACTGTTTATCCACAAGGCGTTCTCCGGCACTAGTTCATTGAGGTAAGGATTGTTCTGGGTGGAGATATGAGTATGAACGGCACACCTCCCCACCGTCAGCCAAAAGGAGCCCTCCTCTGGTGGCTTCACAGTTTCATATTCCGGGAACGAGGGGAAACCATTGTCCTCCAGCAGGCTGGAAACGAGCTCGATCTTTTTGGACGGTGTTTTGAACTTGATCCCATCCCTGCGATCCCACAGAATCGCTTTGTCTGATAGACTGACGAAACCTTTGGCATCAAAATCATCGACTCGGATTCCCATGTCCTTTAGTTGAAAGTCCCAGATATCCTCAATGCTCTCATAGGGGAAATAGTGAGCCAACCCTAACCGCTCGGCCAGTCCCTTGATGATTTCCCACTGCGGTTTGGTATCATACCTCGGGGGGACGCATTGACGCCGCATAAAAATGGTAGGTTTAAGGCTGTTTGCCATTTGCAGGGAATCTGCCCTCTCGAGGTATATGCACTCGGGAAGAACCACATCCGAATACCAAGCCGTTTCACTGAAATTGATGTCTATGGTGAGTGCGAAATCCAGCTTGTTGAAAGCTCTCTTGTTGAGATTATAGTCCGGTATAGAAAGCAGCGGGTCGAACCTGTTGGTGATTACTGCTTTGATAGGGTAAGGGTCCTCACTAAGTATTGCCAGCGGCAGCATTTGAGCCACCCCGTGGGCAGGGTCGCAGATAGGGAACCTGGATCCACCTACCCCATCAAATCTCTCTATATTCGGTTTGGGGAGTCCCTGTTGGTCCACAAGTTTACCAAACGAACCGTAGCCCGCATCTTTCGGGCCTTTCTTGAAATAGAGCCCCCCCTTCGCTTCAATACTTCCCATCAAGGCATTGAGGATGATGATGGATCGTCTGAAGTAGATCTCATTGGTATGGTTGGCGCCACGGTAGCCATAATTGAAAATCACCTGTGGTTTGTCCCTGCTCACCTCCCTGGCAAGGCTGACTATTTCGTTTGCAGGGATGCCAGTCTCCCGCTCGGCCCACTCGGGAGTCAGCAGCTCCACAAAAGCCCTGAGTTCATCTAACCCTGTAACCCACCTGCTCACGTACTCCTCATCGTAAAGGTTTTCCTTGAGGATAACGTGCATAAGCGCATAGTTGAGGGCGAGATCAGTGCCCGGCCTGATGAGCCAGAATCGATCCGCCTTGGAGGCAGTAACTGTAGCGCGGATATCAATATATGTTGTCTTAGCGCCTTTCTTTCTGGCTTTCATAAAAGCCTGGATAGGCTTGAGCTGAAGGGACTCGAAAAAGTTACGCCCATAAAAAATCACATGTTTCGTATTGGCAAAGTCCATGTTCACCTGGGCGTCAGTGTAACCGGTTAGAGAGCGAAAAGCCGTGTTTACTGAACCCTTGCACAGAGAATCATGGCTATAATGGTTGGGTGAACCGATGGCGCGCATAAAGGTCTTGCTGATGTGGGTGTTGAGGTTTTGTCTTTCACCAAAGACGATGCTTTGGGGTCCGTATTTCTCCATGATCCCTTTGAGCTTCTCTGCCGAGTAGTCAAGGGCCTCGTCCCAAGTCACTCGTCTCCATTTGCCCTCGCCGCGGGCACCTGCTCTAATCATAGGGTAGCGCAACCTCTCTTTATCGTAGAGCAGTTGGATACCGGCGCTCCCTTTGGCGCAAAGACCTCCCTTGAGTTGGTACGGGTTGCCTTCTATCCATTTCACTGCACCGTCAACCACTGTGACCTTGATTGGACACCTAACGGTGCACATGAAGCATATGCTGTACACATCTTTCTGCATGCCTTTGCCTCCTTGATAATTTCCCTTTTAACCGTCTACATTTTCTGTAGATCAAGGGCTTAGCGGATAAAGTCCATCTCTCTTGTTCTATTCCCAGGGATGGCTGAGATAATTCTAGGGCGAGCTTTTACTGCTAAAAGCTGGGGAGCTGTCTAGCTTAGAGCTACGCTTGATTTGCAACCACCATCAGAATACCGATTAGCAAATTGTTTGATATCATTTTTTTCAGGCACAGAAAAGTATTGTGAAAAAATACACAGGTCTCCTGCCCGTATATGCCCACTTCTTTGTGCCCTTAGCCGAAACTGCCTTAAACATAGTATGGCTGACATCATCCGAAAAGCTCTCAGTTTAGCCCTTTAGCCCATCATGGCCTCGTTCAGCTGTTTCACCTCTCAACTGGTAACAATATGGTGAAGGTGGTACCCTTACCCACCGTACTCTCCATTTTGATCTCTCCACCATGCTTTGCAACAATGCTTTGAGATACGGCCAGACCCAGTCCTGTGCCTCTGCCTGGCCCCTTCGTTGTGTAAAAAGGCTCAAAGATCTTTTCTCTTATCTCTGGGGGAATACCGCAGCCAGTGTCCTGTATAGTAATACAGATGAGGCCCCTGTCTGGCTCAAATTCGGTGCGAACGGTAATGGTGCCGTCTGTACCAATAGCCTGCTGGGCGTTCACAAGAAAATTGAGAAATACTTGTTTGAGCCGATCCACATCACCGACAATCAAGGGAATATTCGGTTCAAAGTCCTGAATCAGCTCAATTCTTTCAGTCTTAAATCTGTTTTCCATCAGGTGGATTACTTCCGAGATGCTATTGTTCACGTCAACAGGACCCCATTCAGTATCGCTTTTCCTCGTAAAGGCAAGGAGATCACCCACCACCTTACGACACATCTGGGCACATTCTTCAATTTCCTTCAGGCTATTCCATGCATCAGATTCAGGTTCGGCTTCCCTGAGAAGAAGCTGTGTATAGCCAAGAATGATGTTCAGAGGGTTATTTATCTCATGGGCAACACTGGCCGCCAACTGACCCAAAGCAGCCATTTTTTCCATGTTACCCAGATGATTACCCAGAGGCTCCAACTCGCACCGCTTTTGGATCAAGACTTGGAATTCTGTACCATTACGGCTGTCACCGGAAAACAGCTTGGCCGAGACCGCTGATGCCACCCAATTGCCATCCTGCCGGCGCAAACTGACGTTGCGGCTTCTCACTTCCCCCTTTGTCAGGAGATCGTCAAGAAAGTCCTGCCACTGGTCAGCAGAAGGGAAGAAACTGAATAGAGGCACTCCCATCAAGCTCTGCTCGGGAGGAATCCCCAACAATTTATTGGCAGCATCATTCGCCTTCTCAATAATCCCTGAAGGATCGCAGACGCAATAGGCACAATCCACAACCTTTAGCAGCCAGGCGTAAACTTCCGCTTGCGTCTTGCTGCCTTTCATATATCTTCCTCTTCTTCGGATGCCTTTTCAATATCCACCAATCGCACGTCTCCCACATAGTCTTTAGCAGTATACTGACGAATTGTCGTCATCTTCCTTGTCAACTTGCTCATCCGCTTCACCTCATGGATGATATCCTCCAATTCTTCATAGAATGGATCACTCTTCTCCATTTGCCTCTGGATGAGTTGGACATTTCCGAGCACAGTAAACATGGGGGTGTTCAATTCATGTGCCACTGCTGTAGCCATTTCCACTACGCCTTGCAGCTTCTCCTGCTGTCGCAGTTGTTCTTCTAGCCTAACCTTTTCAGTGATATCCCGCAATGTTTCAATGATATACTCCAATTCTCCTTCTTCGTTGACCACCGGGGAAGCCATAATCTCCATAATGGCAAATTCACCGTCTGGCTTTTGATGGCGGTGGGTGAGAATCACCGCCTCTTTCTTCTGTTCCATGAGCTTCCACGGACAAATATGATCCTCGTTTTCCACATTCCGGCAGTCGCTGCCAGCTTCACAGCCTTGATGAAAGACTTCATGACATTTTTTCCCGACAAGCTGCTCACGGCTAGAGTTGAGATCGTCGACAAGTTTTTGGTTCACTAGTCTCACGTTATAGCCCGGGTCGATCACCACGAGTTGGGCGTTCAAACTGTCAATGACGTGCTGAAGAAAATCCCGGGCGCTTTCCATTTCCGCCAGATAATGAGCATGCCGTTCATCACGCTCCTTTTGGATGCGCTGAAAAACTACATATAGAAAGGAACTAGCCGCAATAATTACAAAAGTGACCGTGTTAATGGCACCAGAAATTGGGGAAAGCGCCCGCCATTGGTCAGCATAGCCCGCAGTTACAACAAGCCGACGCACCAGGTGCCCCAAAGCCCTGCTCACAGCAAAAGCCGCCAATGTACACGCCAACAGATAAAGATAAAGGTGAATTAGGCTTCGTTGTCGCATCTGATACGATTCGTAGACTATTGCGACCGCTAACAACAGCATAGCTATCGAGCCCACGACATCCACCAGATATGTGAAAGACATAGGGAGTGAAAGGCTCATTACGATTTACCTTCTCGCACCTTTTCATGTCTCAGAAGTCTCAAACCATAGTAGAGGCAAACAGCTGCCGGAACAGAAAGAAGATGGTCTTGTTTACCAGCATAAGAGACCAAATCAAACAATCCATTTGCCTGGAACCGCAAAGACCAGTCCTTCGCCAAGCCCACATACTGACTTCTAGGGATCAAGGCATCCAGTACGTGGACCAAAAACGTGTCCAGGTTCCAAAGGGCAAAAAGAAGAAATGACATGCGAATGAAGTGCCAGCTCTTTCTTGGACGATGGCGGGTAACCCACCAAATATAGAGCATGGCGCCTAGGAAAAGGAGGTGACCGAGTTGATGTGTGTAAAGCCCTTCCGGCGCGCCGTGGACGATGGTAGCTAGACTCTCACCCGGCCAGATGACCACCAGACAGCCAGCTAATAGTCCAGTCAGAAGTAACTTCCCTCTCACCCTATTACTCGTGGATGTCCCACCACAACTAGCAATGATGGGATGAAAAAGAAACCCGAAAGAGGCCCAGCGAGTTGCTCTTCTTAGACGAAATCCAAATTAGATTGTGCAGTTCAGAAATCAGACGAACACTGGGCAATGGATGTGAGATCAGAGATGGGGAATCGTCACCTCTCCCACTTACTTCACATACCCGATATCCCATATCTCACATCTACCGTTTGAAGCGTGAGGCAAAACAACGTTTGTCATTCTCAAAAACAACACTCCATCTAAGGTGGAGCGTTATTATTCCATGACGACTAAAAGTAGGTCAGCTCACCTTCTCCACTGTTGTTTTAATATACTTGAGTGGCGGCGTCCCCCCAACCCAGTCGGCGCTGTTGGGCTTCATAATCCCCGGGGGGTTGGTGCCCCCGAACTGTGGATACTTGGGATCCGCTTCCGGCCCTCGCCAGTGCCCAAAACCTCCAGCAGAACCAAGCACACCCTGCATGATAAACCAGGTGGGCTTTACCTCCATAATCACCTCACCCCAAGGCGAGCGAAGCTTCACCTTGTCCCCCTCTTCTAACCCGCGCTGTTTAGCGTCAAGCTTGTTCATCCACAGCGGGTTAGTGCCCTCAGACTTCACGAGTCTGAAGTTGTGGAAGGTAGAGGAGTGCTCATGGGCATAAAGCCTGAAGTTACCAAATACAAAGGGGTACTTTTCATCCGGCTGCATGTCGGCATCTGGCTCTTTGTAATCTGGCAAGGGATCCACTCCCTTTGCTTCGGCCACCGGATTTTTGAAGTTGTACTTGCCAGTCTTGCTCTTCCCAGAGCTGCCGTAACCTTCGGGCGGATTCAGGCTCCCCCACTTCTTGTATTTGTAATATTCGGCCTCGTCGGTAATGAGGAATCCTTTCTCCTTGAGTTCTTCATAAGACCATGGTGTACCGGCAAGCTGATTGCGCTCGGCTTCCTCAATATCCTTCCAAGGAAAGTACTCGCCGTATCCCAATCTCTTGGCCAACTCCACCGTTATCCACCACATGGGCTTTGCATTGAAGAGGGGGTCAATGATCTTAGCATAATAGGCGATAAATGCATCGTAGAGCCAATCAGCCTTTATCTGGCTATGCTCAAGAAAGGTGACGTCGGGGAGCACTACGTCGCTGAGTACTGCAGTATTGCACATGAAGGCATCAATAACAGCACAGAATTCCAACTGCTTGATGGCCTCCACCATCTTTTCCTGGTTACCCCATGAGAGAACCGGATCGCCGAAATAGCAAATCAGAGCCTTGAGCCTCCCTTCTGCCACATCCTTGGGGAAGAAGGCCGGCGCCCAGCCTTGCCAGATGCCCAGCTTGTTCAACTTGGGAGGCGAGTTTGCCGGCGGCTTCTGCTGTCCCTCACCCCAGGCGCTCTTCAACTTTCTTTTGAAGGGAAGAGACGGGCCTCCCGGGGCATCGAAGGTACCCAGCAGTCCATTGAGCGCCTGAACAGCAGCCGTACCGTACATTGAATTGGGACTCTGGGCGACACCCGTCCAACTCAAAGCCCCTTTGTATTTGGTATGAGCAAACTCCACGGCAATGCGCTCAATGGTCTCCGCAGGCACCCCGCTGATCTTCGCCGCCCATTCAGGACTGCGAGCCACCCCATCTTCCTCTCCCAGTAAACGCTTCTTGAACTCTTCAAAGCCGTACGTCCAGTTCTCGACGAAATCTTTATCGTAAAGCTCTTTTGTGACAATTACATAGCACATGGCCATGGCAACGGCTGCATCTGTGGCCGGTTTGATCTGAATCCACTCGGTGGCTTCGGCTGCAGTCTCTGATCTTCGCGGATCCAAAACCACAAGCTTCGCACCCCGTCTGACTGCCGCACGAAGCCCGGCTGTTTTGCGTTGACCATAAGAAGTTGCCAGCTCATTCATGCCAAAATGCAGAATATATTCTGAATTTTCATAATTAATCCAAGGTCTCTTGTCGTTCAGATTGTGTTCATTGGCCATGCGGTTGGAATTATCACACATGGGCCGATGGGTTGTCTTATGAGCACCGTAATGGTCAAAAAGGGCCTCGTGAATCCAATTGTACCAATCGTTGCCACGTAAATAGCCCACAGTACTAGGCTCCAATTGTTTAAGAGCGGTTGCCACTCGATCCAGAGCCTCATCCCACGTGGCCTTTCGAAAACGGCCGTTCTCCCTGATCAGGGGTTCCTTGAGTCTGTACGCACTATAAGTATGACTGATAGCGGCAGCACCTTTAGGACAAAGCCTGCCCCCTCCTTTTGGATCACCGGGAAGTCCAGAGATCCTAGTGGCAATGCCATCCTTTACCGTCACGCGAGTACCACACAGAGCGCCGCAAATGTAACAATGGCTGGGAATTGTCTTCGTGCGCTCAGGCTCTTTGGCGCCGTCAGCAAGAGTTTGATAACCTCCCGGAAAGGAGAGAGACTTTACTGCCACACCCAACAGATTCAAAGCCTTCACCAGTTCGTCCTCTGGCTTTGTGCCCGATTGTATGTTGAAGGCTAATCTTCGCTCATGGAAGAGGAAACTCAATGTCAAATCGGCCAGACCCCGATAGAAATCCGATTGGGCGCTACTCGAGAGTACTGCACAGAATTCCACAGCCCACCGCATCAGATGATTCTTGAGGAACTCAATCTGACTGTCTTGCAAGGCCGTGCCGCGCTGTTCGTCTTCCTGTGAAATCTGCTCCAGCAAATAACGGCAAAATTCGAGTTCTACAGCGATGTGATCGTCTAGGTCGTGATAATTGTCCGACTTATGTACACCGGCTGCACGGTATGCTTTGCGCACCTCGAAAATAGGCTCTTGCATGACAACCGGCTCTCGACTCACGTAAACTGATTCATAGGGAAACACGGGATTAACACCAGCGTTGAGAAACAAATCGGCGTATTCATAGCGAAGCATGTTGTAAACATCCGCTTCCTCTGCCCTTCCGAGAAACCTGACGATTCTTTCTACCCCGTTCCTCAA
The DNA here is from genome assembly GCA_019309045.1 of Deltaproteobacteria bacterium. NCBI lineage: Bacteria > Pseudomonadati > Myxococcota > Myxococcia > Deltaproteobacteria bacterium. The sequence continues at coordinate 24,896 of JAFDGZ010000019.1, forward strand.
ATCATCAATCGTGCATGTGTCCAAAAAAGCGGAAATCTTTTCAGAGAATTCAGGCTTTTTGAGCTGCTTGATTAAGTCGAGGGAGATCTCATCGCCATATAATACGGAGAGAAACTGGTAAATCCTGGCCCGGTTTTCTGTAAGTTGGCTGAACTCCATAGTGACATCCTCCCGTCAGGTAATGCTGATGGTTTCTTTGCTCGGCTTTCTCGCCGCTAGAGTTCTCTTCGCTGTATTTTCCAATTCATCAATATCGATCGGCTTCACAAGGTACTCCGTAGCTCCCAAAGTGATTGCCTCTTTGGCTGTCTCGGTGGTGGGATATCCAGTCAGCATGATGGCGCGTATCTCCGGATTGTACTTTTTAAGTTCCGCCAACACCTCAACACCACTCATTTTTTTTAACTTAATGTCTAGAATCGCTAGATCCACTTTCGAACTCATGGCATGGTTAATGGCATCGTCCTCCTCGGTAAAAGTGTACACTTCATTCCCCTTTTCAAGAACCTTCTTGATCAGATTGCAGGCCTTGGGCTCATCGTCAAGAACCAGGATGTGGGCCATATTCTCCTCCTCTCCTGCAAGTAATGAATGCTTGCGACCAATGCTTCGTCCGGCGGACGCCGCACCGCTTCTAACTATTTAAACAGTCACAGCATAAAAATTGGATGGTATAAACTTCCGTGTGGAAAGATATGAAGCTAGTCCTTTCACAAACTCCCTTGATCAGCAGGTAGGATCCGGCAAGAGTTGGCGTGGCGAGAGCAGAACAAATTCCAGCGCAACAATTCCCTCATCCCCCTTGTCCATTGGGATCTTTCCTCCCTACATACTGACTCTTTAACAGGGGAGGATAAACGAATACACAGAGATAGTCAATCTAGCAAATGCAATGCCATTTCGAAGGAAGCAGGATCATCTCCAAAACACTATTATTTACCCCTACGCCACAGTATTTGCTTCCATCATGATTGTCCTTGGTAACGCAGCTAAAATATTGTATGAAAGAGTCCTACCTTGGAATACGATTTCACGAACGTGCCGGGAATCTGTCGCAAGCCGAGCAACGCAACCACCTGTCGTGTTTCCTACTAAATCTCTGGTGCTGCAAGATTTTTCTTGCATCATATCTGGGCAATCATACATAATAACCCGACTAAAGAAAAATCGTTGGAATGGAGGAAAAAGATTGCAGTGCAAAAACAAATATGCACTGGTAGGGGTGAATAGTTATTGAGAACCGTCAACGTGGTCCAAATGGAGGCTCGTCGATGGACCAGGACGAGAGGAGAGTGCCAGTGGCTAGCTCAGTCTTTGCAATGGATCTTCGTGCCAGTATCAAGGAAAATCTCTTTGCCAAGCTCGACCGTCTGCTAGACGCAGTTGCTCTCGAGAAGATGATCCATCCCAGGCATCTTGTGGCTATCAAGCTTCACTTTGGCGAAAAGGGTAACACCGCCTACATAGAACCGGTATTTCTTCGCCACATAGTGGATCGCGTCAAGCGGTTGGGAGGCAAACCTTTTCTCACCGATGCTAATACGCTATATGTGGGTTCAAGGACCAACAGCGTGGACCATCTCAGTACGGCCATTGAAAACGGCTTCGCCTATGCTGTGGTGGGGGCGCCTCTCACCATTGCCGACGGCCTGCGGGGCAACTCCGAAGTAGCAGTGCAGGTCGATCTACCAATTTACCATGAGGTCTACCTAGGGGCCGATGTGGTGCATGCAGATGCGCTAATCAGCGTGGCGCATTTCAAGGGTCACGAACTTGCCGGCTTTGGCGGCACCATAAAGAATATCGGCATGGGATGCGCCTCTCGCAGAGGCAAGTTGGCTCAGCACTGCGAAGTCTCTCCCAAATTCAACGGCAAAAAGTGTGTCGGCTGCGGCGAATGTGTGGCCCACTGTCCGGTGGAGGCCATCACACTCGTGAAAAAAAAGGCCAAGAAAGACGTAAAGAAATGCATTGGCTGTGGCGAGTGCATTGCTGTCTGTCCGGAAGAGGCGGTCACCATTCCCTGGGACAAGGATATGGCCCGCTTTCAAAAAAAGATGGTCGAATACACTTTCGGGGTGCTCCAAGGGAAAAAGGATAGAGCCCTGTTTTTGAACTTTGTCTGTCGGGTCACGCCGCAATGCGATTGCTATAGCTACAGTGACGCCCCTTTAGTCAATGATCTCGGCATCCTGGCCAGCCTAGACCCGATAGCTGTTGATCAGGCTGCAGTGGATCTCGTCAATGACCAGGCAGCACTGCCCGGGTGCTGCCTGACAAGCAATACCGCAGCGGGTGAGGACAAGTTCCGGGGAGTCTATCCCCACATTGATTGGTCGGTACAGCTGGACTACGGAGAGAAGTTGGGCCTTGGAAGCAGGAAGTACAAGATCAACCATATATAATCCGGGCAGTTGACCAGGGCAGCCGTCCCACCAATAATTACCAGAAATTTACTCGATGAATCAAAATGTTGTACCTTAAATGCAGCACAGCCCCACGACGTTGCCGACACACTTGCAAAAGGCTTGCGAGTCGAGTAACACCCCTCCGGTTGACCAGCCTGGCACTGTTCTTCTGGATAGTGACCCAGCCAAGCACTCTCTGGGCCCTGCAGGTGCATCCTGCCCCCGAGGGACTCTTTGCCCATCAGATAGCCCACCTGTTTTTCATTCTTTCCATGGGCATTCTCGTCTACTGGCTGCAATCCAACAATCTGGTGAGAGAGCGCGGCTGGCGATTTGTGCAGCTCTCCTGCATCCTGTTTATAGTGTGGAACTGCTGTGCCTTCACCGGCCACTGGCTGAGCAGCAAAATGGTCCCCGAAATGTTTATCGGTGCCACCTCAGATGTTGATCGCCGCCTTATTGTAAGCCGCTCACCTACGCTTGCACTTGCCTATTACTTTCTCAACATGGATCACCTTCTGTGTGTACCGGCCATCTCCTTTCTCTTTCTTGGTCTGCGTGCCTTTTACCGCCAGGCACGCCTAGAGGAGGCAGGCGAAGATGGTTACTAGTCTACCACTCTATCCTGTGTGGCTGGTTGACGTCATGGGGGCAACCTCGATGATTGTTTTGTCTTTCCTCTGCGTCAGGTACGCCCATCTGCTCAGACTCTCTGATAGCAAAAACGTCATATGGACCTATCTGTTGTGGCTCTCACTAGCACTCGCCCTTTTTTCACTGTCGCGTTCAATAGCACACATAGCCAAGCGAGTGCTTCTTCTTACAGACAACGGCGATATCTGGCTCATGCTGAGGCCTGTCACCGGCTCTATCAATACACTCACCTTTGTAATCGTCAGCAGCATTACTCTGTTCTTCCAGAGAGTATACCGGGTAAATGTCCAAATTCTCAATGATAAGGAGGCAATCGAGCGGGCCAGTGAAGAACTCCTCTGGCTCAACCGCAACCTTGAAGAAATCGTTAGGCAGCGGACTGCAGAACTGTCTGCTTCGGAAAAGAACTACCGGCGCATATTCGAGGCTTCCATGGACATCATTCTCATCCTGGACAGAACAGGAAAATTTCTAGACATAAATCAGGCCGGTCTCAATAATCTGGGCTATGGTACCAAAACCGAACTCGTGGGCACCAGCAGTCTGGCTGATCTGGTGGAACATCCAGTAGACTGCCAGAAGGTGCTCAGAGAAATTGCCGAGGCTGGCTTCAAGAAAAACCTCGAGTGCCGGCTGCGCCGCAGAGATGGAGAAATTCTCACCTGGCTGTTCACTTTTACGGTGAACCGCGGCCTGGGGGGTGAAGTTGAGACTTTCGAGGGCATTGCCAAAGATATTACCGAAAGAAAAAAGATGGAGCAGCAACTGCTGCAGGCGGATCGTCTGGCCTCACTCGGCCAGCTTTCTGCTGGTGTTGCTCACGAAATTAACAATCCCCTCGGACTGATACTGGGTTATACTCAACTGCTGCTGAGGAGTGAACCAGGAGACACCCAGACTTTTGCCGATTTGAAAATCATTGAAAAACATGCCCAGAATTGCAAGGTTATTGTGGAAGATCTTCTCAATTTCGCCCGCTCCAGTGAATCTCAAAAGGGTCCGGTTAACATCAACGATCTTCTCAGGGAGACAGTGGCCGTGGTGCAGCATCAGTTTGCTCTCGACAACGTTGTTATCGAAACGCACTACAGCGCAGGCCTGCCAACCATCAATGCCGACGGCGAAAAACTGAAACAGGTGTTCATGAACCTTTTTATGAATGCCAGGCAGGCCATCGAACACCATGGAACCATCAGGATACACACTGGAAGTTCAGCCTCTCGCCATTGGATCACCATATCTGTGGCTGACACCGGGGTCGGCATCCCCGCGCCTATTGTGGACAAGATCTTTGATCCCTTCTTCACCACCAAGCCTACTGGGCAGGGCACTGGGCTGGGCTTGTCGGTAAGCTATGGTATCATCAAGGATCATCAGGGGGAAATCACTGTAGAGAGCACTCCTGGCGAAGGCAGCATCTTCACCATTCGGCTTCCTGTCAGACCAGAAAGGGAATATCTCTAGAACTGGCTGCCGTTTTCTGGCGAAGGTAAGACAACCATGACAGCAAAAATACTCCTAGTCGACGACGAATTGGATATGTTGAGCCTGCTGAAGCGGCTCATTGCCAGTGAATTCGCCTGTGACATCGACACCGCGGCAAGTGGGGTCCAGGCCTTGGAACTCCTGGCTCGCAGCACCTATGATCTTGCCCTTGTAGATGTTCGCATGCCCGGTATGGACGGCATTGAACTGCTCGAACGCATAAGAGAGACCAATCCGTGGACCACGGTTTTGATGTTGACCGCCTATGGGGTAGTTGAACTGGCAGTGGAATCAATCAAAAAGGGCGCCTATGATTTCATCACCAAGCCTTTTGACCAGGACAAACTCATTCACGTGCTCCGCAATGCTATGGAGCGAAGCAGACTCCTCAGGGAAAACCTCAACCTCCAGCGCCGCATTAAAGAAAGCGAGCCTTTCCAGGATCTGGTCGGGGCCAGTCCTGCCATGCAGCGCATATACCAGACCATTCAGATGATCGCCAAAACAGACGTCACCGTGCTGCTCACCGGCGAATCTGGGACTGGCAAGGACCTGGCCGCCCGGGCCATCCACCGGTTGAGTCACCGCAGCAGCAAACCATACGTAGCAGTCAATTGTCCCACCCTGCCGGAAAACATCCTGGAGAGTGAACTCTTTGGCTATCGTAAAGGCGCCTTCACCGACGCCTCAGCAGACAAAACAGGGCTCTTCGAAGACGCCCAAGGGGGTACCATTTACCTGGATGAAATCGGTGACATAGCACCCACAATTCAGACCAAACTACTGCGCGTCCTTCAGGAAAAGGAAATCAAACCCCTCGGGCAAAATAAATCGATTACCGTGGACGTCCGCGTCATAGCTTCCACCAACAGAAACCTTCGCGAAAAAATCCAGCAGAAGCAATTTCGCGAAGACCTCTTTTTTCGCTTGAATGTACTCACACTGGAAATGCCTCCCTTGCGAGAACGAAAAGAAGATATACCACTGCTGGCTGAACACTTCCTACAGCGCTACTGTGCCGAGTTCAACAAACCGGGAAAGTCCTTGTCACCTGAGTTCATCGAGCTTCTTCTTCGCCGACCATGGGAAGGCAATGTACGGGAACTGGAAAACATTATCAAACGCGCCATCCTCCTCTCAGCCGACGAGCTTATTCAACCAGAGGACATCAACTGGACTAGTCTGCGGCCTCAGGAGTGCCTGGTGGGCATGGAAATTCATGATCTCCCTTACAAAGAGGCCAAGAAAGAGTTGCTGCAGCGCTTTCACATTGAGTATCTGTCGAGGCTTCTCAGCCGCCACAAGGGAAATGTCACCCGCTCGGCCAAAGAAATCGGCATGGAGCGCCAGGCGCTCCAGCAGATTATGCGCCGCTATGGGGTGAAATCTCAGGACTTCCGCAATTAGAAGGGCAATACGTGCAATACGACCTGGTGATCCTGGGGGCCGGCCCTGGAGGTTACGTGGCAGCAATCCGTGCTGCCCAGCTCGGGGCGAGAGTAAGCATCATCGAAAAGGAATTGGTGGGCGGCACCTGTCTCAACTGGGGTTGCATACCCACCAAAGCCATGTACAAATCCGCCAGACTTTTTGAGCAAATCCGCCAGGCAGATCACTTCGGCCTGAGCTGCACTGGCGCTGTGGCTCATCTCGACAAGATTATCTCCCGAAATCAGAAGATCGTCCGAGAACTCCGGCAGGGGGTGGAGCGGTTGTTTAGGAGACACCGAGTGAATCTGCTGTTCGGTGAGGGCAGGCTCCGTCGGCATAACGAAATAGAAGTAACCAGCTCCGAGCACCCGCCGCAACAGGTGTGCGGCCGCCGCATCATCATTGCCACCGGCTCAGAGCCGAAGGTTCTGCAAATCTTGCCCTGGGACAATCAAAGAGTGTTCAACACCAGAAGCATCCTGGAGCTCAGGCAATTACCCAGGAGCCTGTTCATTATTGGCGGCGGCGTCTCGGGATGCGAGTTTGCCCAGATCTTCAGAGCCCTGGGCTGTGAAGTTCACCTGAGTAAACGGAGCAGAGAACCAATAAAATCCCTTGATGGCGACCTCAATAGAGCCTTGGTCCGCAGCTTGAAGAAGCGACGGATCATCTTGCACCTGGGAGATCCGCCAGTTGCCGGCCGTTACACAGAGAGTGGAGTGGAGGTGACACTGCAGTCAGGCAAAGCTGTCTGCACAGAGGCTGTTCTAGTCACAGTAGGCAGGATGCCGGTCTCAACAGGACTTGGTTTTCGTAAAGTTGGGCTCACTTTGAAAAACGGCTTCCTGCCGGTGGACGAGCACTGCCAAACCAACATCCCCGGGATCTATGCCATTGGCGATGTGGTTGGAGAACATCTTCTGGCCCATTACGCCTCTCATCAGGGAATTGTGGCGGTGGAGCATGCACTCGGCAACGGCAAGGCTGTCGTCGACAAGCACGCGGTACCGGCTGCCATTTATACTGATCCAGAGATCGCCACCGTGGGATTGACCAGCAGACAATGCCAAGAGCTGGGAATCAGTTATCGCCAGGGCAACTTTCCTTTTCGAGCCCTGGGAAAGGCACATGCCCTAGGGGAAATCGACGGCTTCGTCAAAGTAATTGCTGCTGAAGAAGATGGCCGCATCCTCGGGGTGCACATTATCGGCCCAGAGGCGGGCAGCTTGATTGGTGAGTGTACTCTGGCCCTCAAGCAGGGGGCTACCGTGGAGGATGTAGCCCGCACTATCCATGCTCATCCCACCTTGAACGAAGCCGTCTGGGAGGCAGCAGAGGATGTGCGGGGCTTGGCCATCCACAAGCTGGATTTGAAGCTCTAGAGCGGCTGGCAGCCGGCTCAAAGGGCTGGGCTGGTGGTCTGGCTGCAACGGCAATGGCTAGTACCGCGGACTAGTTGAGACTTCGGCATATGGCAGGAAACATACCTGGAGACCCAGATCGGCAGCAGCCTGGGTGGATTATCAACCTCGGCAGGAAGGACTATGGCCTTGTCTGGGAGCTGCAGCGCCAGCTGCTCGGTTTGCGCCAGAGAAATCAGGTACCAGACCTCCTGCTCTTGGTAGAGCACGAACCTGTGATCACTCTGGGCAGACGTGCACAGGAAGCCAATGTGCTTGCTGATCGCCAAGTTTTGAGGGCTTTGGGGATCCGCATATACCGTGTGGAACGTGGAGGTGACGTCACCTACCACGGCCCTGGTCAGCTCGTGGGCTATCCTATCATCCATCTGGGTCAACAGCGTCTTTCTGTGCGGGGCTACGTGGATCTCCTGGAGGAGTTGCTTATTCAGACCCTGGCCGAATTTTCCATTGAAGCCGGTAGAAAACCGCACCAGCGTGGTATCTGGGCAGGAAATGGGAAAATAGCCGCCATCGGTGTCGCTATAAAGCGCTGGGTCACAATGCATGGCTTTTCCCTCAACATTTCACCGGAATTGTCTCATTTTCGGACCATCAATCCTTGCGGTCTTTCCCACGAAAAGGTAACCTCCATGGCTTCCATTCTAGCGGCCCCCCCGAACCTGTTGCTGGTCTGTGGCACAGTGGCAAAACAGTTTGCGCAACTCTTTGCGGGAGCCTGGCAGCAGATGTCTTACCTTGAACTCAAGAGAGAGCTCAAACCTGGCGGCGAGAAAATCGAGGTCGCCGTCAGGGGAAAATGAGGGCCTGGTGCAGCGCATTCGCCAGTAAAACGGAGGAGGGCTTGTTGTGAATGAAGAGGCCTTGAAAATCACCGAAGACCATGTCTGGGTTCTACTGCAAACCGACTTTGTTGTGCTCGGTGTCACGGATTTTGCTGCAGAGGCCCTGGGCACAATTATCTATGTGGAACTTCCGGAGGTCGGTGAAACAATAAACAAGGGTGAATCGTTTGCCACCATCGAGTCTGGCAAAGCCACCATAGAACTGATTTCTCCAGTCTCCGGCACAGTACTGCAGGCAAATGAGGCACTGGAGGAGACCCCGTCGCTGGTAAATCAGGATAGTCTCTCCAGCGGATGGGTCGCTCGCCTCAAAATTGGAGATGCTTCTGAACTTGACGATTTGATGAGCAAGCCTGAATATGATCTTTTTGTGGCGGCAGATATGGAAGAGTGACCGGTGCAATCTATTTTATGCACTGCAATCAATCCTATTCCATCGACCGAGACTTCGATCTGAGGCAACTGGTTGGTCATTCATAGCCCAAGTGCAAAGTTTTTTTTGCAGAATCTACTCTGTTCACAGCCGCATACACTGCCAACCTATTATTTCTTGTCCACAATAATCTAGTAGTATCAACAGGTTATATTCACAACAGCAGATTGTCATGAATGGCACAACCTTTGCTGCATTTACTAAATTTTGTTTTTGCTTTCATCGTTCAAGGCAGTGCTAATTCTTCGCTTTCATTCCCCGGGGGTTCATGGCAACAGCGCTGATTGTGGACAGGGAGAGCGACACTCGCCAACTGCTGAGAAGGATCCTTCGTGGCCACGGCCACCAAGTCTTTGCCTTTGCAAACCAGCAGGACGCCCTCGCCTGGGCCAACTCTCATAGGGTTGACTTGGCCATCGTGGAACTCGAGCCTGAAGTTGGCCTGGACTACAGGGCCTGGCTCACTTTGAAGCAAAGCAAGGGCGAACCGAAAGTATTGACGCTCAGCCGGTACTTCAGCAAGCACCTGGCCCTTGAAGCGCTGGCTGCTGGCACTGAAGGCTACTTCCTCAAGCCGGTGGACATAGAGGAGCTGGAATTCAAGGTCAACACTCTGGCAATGGACCTCTGAGCGGTGGAGAGAATATTGCACAACAATGAATCTGGAGGGCTCCAGAAAACAAGCCTTCAAGTTGCCAAGTTTATAGGATATTTCCAGCTTGTGAGTATCGGCGGGACTGTACTTCTGAGCCTTTTTCTCACCACCTTTCTGCCCATCTATTCGGTGGTGAACACTGTGCCCTGGGTCCTGGCATTCAGTACGCTGGTGGCGGGGTATTCGGCTGTGGATAGATTTGGCCGGGGGTTAGAACGCCTACGCTTGCTCGTCATTCTTTCCGCCGTCATAAGCACCATTTTTTGTTTGCTGTTACTGTCCGGGCTATTTTTCTATTTCATTCAGGAGCTGGCCTTCGACTGGTGGGACGCCATTCTATTTCTTCTCGTTGGGGTTGGTTGTAGCGAGATGGGAGCGCAACTCGCACTGAAATATCAGCAGTTGAAGAACGCAAAGTAATTATTTGATTCCCAAATTCGAAAGGAGGTGAGCTTTTAGCAAAACAGTCTTTTTTCTGTCTTTTATTCAAATGAGGTTATTTCATAGAGGAGGATGAGATGAGGAGATTTGGTATTCTTTTTCTTTTCTTTGGCGTCTGCCTGTTTTCGTTCCTGGCAGTCTTGCCTCAGGTGGAAGCGGCCGCCACCATATCTGCGACCGAATACAAGGCTGGCGACATGGTGACCATTTCTGGTCAGATCGCCCCCGGCAGTGATCTTTACGTTGCGGTGGCCTCCCAGCTTACCTTTGCCCCCAAAGACACCACGGGCGTCCATGAGGTGGCAAGACTAAAAAAGGAAGCAAAAAAGCGCGGCTTCACTAGTGAAACTCGTATTCCGGTACTTTATTACATCCTGACGAACAAACCGGAAGCCTTCGGCAAGGTTACTGCCAAAAGATTCGGCGGGCCATCGTTCATGCCCGGCATTTACAAGACCACCATGTTCAAACTAAACAAGTTTGATCAGCTCGACGACTACATAAAGAGCGTTCTCGGGCCCATAAAAACCAAAGAAGAGTGGAACTTCTACAAGTTTGCTCACGAGTCCACCTACGGCATCAACACCATCACCAAAGAAGGCACCACCAAGGGCAAGATCGTCATCTTTGCCCGCAGTGTCCTTGGTGATTACGCCAAGACCGGTCATTACTGGGACAAGGGAACCTCTATCCAGCTCGATCCCACCACTGGCAAATTCACCGTCACCTTCAAGAGCTTCCGCCATACCCCTCCTGACACCAAGTTCAACGTCTTTGTCAACGGCGAAAAAATTGGCTCCTACACCATGAAAGGCAATGGTTTCTGGCTGGCCAAAGGATTTCGCTATATGAATCCCCTGTGGATCACCATCGGCGCCATCCTGGTGGGAGCCTTCTTTTCAATGATAGGTGCTGCCGGCGGCATGCTCATGGCTGCCTATCAGGTGATGATCGTACACACTGCCGGCCCCATCGGCATCAATGCGGCCAATGTTCTCCGTCCTTCCAACGTTGCCCTCACCCTGTTCTCACCGCTCGGGGCCTTTTATCGGTATGCGGTCAAGGAACGCCGGGTGGCCTGGCCTGTGGGCATCTCTTTTGGTGTGGGTATTCTCATAGGCTCTATCTGGCTGGGCAAGTACGCCACCAAGTACCTGCCAATGAAGACCTACAAGGAATGGTTGGCAGTGCTGGTGGTAATCATGGGCTTTCGCACCCTCTACGAGTTGACGCCCAAGGTCATGGAGAAACGCAAGGCCATCAAGGCCATGGTGAAGAAGTTCAATGAAGAAGTGGCCAGGGCCAAAGCAGAAGGCCGGGCTGCCCAGATGGGCAGAATCGAGCCTGTCAAGACCGGCCTGACCAGCTACCAGTTCAAGTTCTGGGGTGAGGATTTCAACATCAATCCCCTGCTCTTCGGCATCATCGGCTTGCTGATCGGCATCGTTGCCAGGTCCTTCGGCATCGGCGGCGGCTTCCTGCTGGTGCCGGCCATGACAACCCTGGGCGCCCTGCCCATGTACGTGGCCGTGCCCGTGGGCCTCATCGGCACCTCTTTCAGCAGCGTCGGCGCCTTCATCGGCTATGCCCTGAACAATTACTGGCCGGATCTCTGGCTTGCCATCGCCATCATCATTGGCGGTTTTGTCGGAGGTATGCTCGGCAGTCGACTGCAGAAAATGTTCAGTGAAAAAGCTCTCAAGTGGATACTGGCGGTCACCCTGTTCTTCCTGTTCTTCCGCTTCTTCAAGATCGAAATCTGGATCTAACAGAGCACCGGCCGATCCGGCGAGGGGGAGGCCAGATGCCTCCCCCTCCCAACACAACTGGAGAGAACATGACGGAAGTATTAGACATGATTTGGCTGAAGGTGGCTGCCGCCATCTATGTTGTCAGAGACCTGCTTGCCTCTGTGCTTTCACCCCTCGATGTCCTGGGGCCGCCAGTGGCAATTTTTCTTATTGCCTGCCTCACCGTGGCCATTACCAAAGTTTTGGCAAAAATATACAAGACGCGCAGGCATCAGCAGTTGGAGAAAGAGTTCACCCACTGGTTCAATATCAGGCAGGAGGCGCTCACCAGCGCAGACCCGGAAAAGGCCAAAGCACTGGCCAAAAATATCGACGAAGCCAAGCTCAATAAGGTCTATTATGACTACTTTTTCGAAGGCCTCATGAAGAGTTTGGCTACCACCTATCTGCCAATCCTTTCTTTATTGGCCTATGTGAATGACGTCTACCGGCCCGCCAGGCTGATCATTCTCTCCGGCCACCCGTATATATTCAAGTTGGCGCTGCCGGCTTCCCAGCCGGTTGAAATTGGTGCACCCTTCTGGTTCATCATCTCGCTGCTGCTGGTCTATGTGGCTTTGTTCAGCATTCGCAGGATAATCAGAAAGGGTGATGGCAACAGAGCACCTTCCAACGGCAAGCAGACTGAGCCTTTACCGCAGGCCGGCGACACTAGTTGAGGTAAGATATTCAAACTTCAGAAGATTTTTCCTTGAGGCCCTTCTGGCATTTTTTGCGGTATTTGCGCAGCAGCTTCCACTGGCAATAGCTGCAGGATACCCCCCTAACCTGTTCAATTTTTCTTCTTGCGGTACGCAGACCGAACCCTTTTCTCAGCAAATAAGCTGTCACAAAGGTCGCTGTCCTGCCTAATCCAAGACGGCAGTGGACCAGGACCTTATTGCCTCCACTTATAACCTCCTCCACCCAGTCTAGGGCCTTGTCCAATTCCTCGAGGGAAGGGACGCCCTCATCAATCACCGGCAGATAATACACGGCAAAGCCCTGGCTACTCTCAATATCGTGCAAGTCACAGTATTCTGCACACAGGTTGACAATAGCCGAGATGCCCTGCCGTTGAATGGACTCGAGATCCTCATAGGAGCAAGGAGCATTGCCCAGAGCCAGTTGCTCTGTTAACCAACAGAGTTCATAGGTTTCAGCTCTCATCTTCAGGGCTCTACTGCTTGCCGAGCGGCGATAGGTTGTAGTCACCTCGCAAGAATCTTTCCACCATCTCTTCCACCTGGGCACCATCCTGCAGGACCATATCCAGAACCCTGGTGGCTCCAAGAAGAGTTCCCACCAGCTCCAGTTTTTCTGCCGTAGTTGCAAAGTCCTGTCTGGCAAGCTGTGCCTCAATGAGATCCCCCGTAACATCAACGGCAAAGCCATGGCGGCTGAGAATCTTTTCTAGAAACTTGACCCGGAGAAACCTCGAATAAGGCTGACCGCCTCCCCCTGCATACCGCAGTAAAATGTAGTTTGACTCTGGAATTTCCGTGCAGAGTGCATCCACCACCACGAAATGGTAGCCGAAATGAACGTTGAAGTTCAGGTAATCGCCAGATACCACAGCATAGCTCGCAGTTGATCTGCCAGCAGTGTCAGCTGCGCCGGCAGCCCGCCAGTCCCCGTGGACAATTTTGCTGTCCCAATAGATGCGCGGGCTGGTGAGCCCCCGCCACACTGCCTGGAAAGGCATGCTGCTCACCTCAGCCGGAGCAATTTCCTTTCTGCCCCTTGTGGTCTCCTGAAAACCTCCTCCAAGATCAACAAGATAGACCGCAATGGGAATTGACGACAGCAGTTTTCTTGCGCCTCTAGCTCGCCTGCCACCGCGGCCGCCGCTTCTGAACATCTCCTGGACAGTTTTTTCATGGGCAAACCTGAGAATATCATGAAGACTCTTGCATTCATTTGCGGCAAAAGCATCCGAGGCAGGATCAAGGAGGTGAAGGGGTGAAATATATTGCAACATGTCTCCAAGCTTTTCCGACAGTGGACTTCCCCCCAGCATGGTGCGGGCCACACAGGTGCCGTCCACTAGCTGCGCTACTATGCCCCGATAGACCACAGCCTGATCAGCGTACACTGTTACTTCACTGCCGTGGGTGAGCCTTTCAGTCGCTTCCACTGTGTTGACCAGGGTGGGAACGCCAAATTCTCTGGCCACTGAAGCAAAATGGCCGGCTGTGCTGCCCACGTCTGTAACCACAGCGCTCAACCTGCTGATCATGCCGACATAGTCAGGAGACGGACTTGGGGCCACCAACACTGTGCCTTGCGGCAACACCCCTGGATCCTGGCTTTTCACATTGAACACCCGGCCAGCGCCGATGCCGGAGCAGGCCCGGATGCCTGTGGACAGCAAGACCTCATGCTCCACTTCTATCTGAGTGCACTCCAGTACCCTGGCAGGCACCTCTGCCAGATGAAGGGGCCTCGTTTGCAAGAGATAGAGTTCGTCCGATTGATCCATACACCACTCCATGTCCCGGGCACCTCCCTGATGCTTCTCCAGGCGCAGCCCCCACTCCAGCAACCGTTGAATCGCCTCCGAACCGAGTGGCACCTTGCTGCCATATTCTTCATGGAGCGGCACCATTACGGTACCTTCTCCTTTTGCGGCAACCGCTTGCATTGGCTGCACCGCTGTCTCCCTGTTGATCACAGCATAAGGACGCTGCCGACTCACAGTAATAACCGTTGGGGTCACCCTGCCATCTACCAGCAATTCTCCGAGTCCCCACACCACATAGAGCACCATGGTATTGCTCCCGGGGTCCTGGGGATCGAGGGTGTAAAGCACACCGCTTGCTTTGCTGTCGATCATCCGCAGCACCAGCACCGCCATAGCGGTTTCCTGGTCAGACAGTCCATAGCGGATCCGATACGACAGTGCTCTGGGAGAATATTTGCTGAGTAGCACCCTCCGGTAGGCCTCCAGCAGATGGTCGGCAGTCACATTCAATACACTGCCGTACTGGCCGGCAAAGGAGGCTCGGCTATCCTCGCCCACGGCACTGCTGCGGACGGCGAACCTGGTCTCAGCATGGCCGCTCATCGCAGCAGCAGCATGAATAGCCTCCTGCACCGCCTCTGGCACGCTGGCCTCGGCCATCAGTTGCTGCAATCGCTCCGAGGCAGCATAGAGAGAACTGGGAGATTCAATATCGAGCCGAGCCAGGATCTCGTCAATCTGCGGGCGCAGTTCATTGCATTCCACCAAATGGCTATAACTGCTCGTGGTTATGACAAAGCCCTCAGGCACCGGCAAACCCAGGGTAAATCCCGCCTGGGCCAGTTGTCGGGCTTTACCCCCTGCCAGGGCCTCACTGTCGGGGGGAATTTCTTTCAATGGCAAGGTAAATGTGCCTTTTATGGAAGTCGACCTCTCCTGCAGAGCGAGGTGCAGGGAAGAGTCGATTTCCCGAAATCTCTTTTTCAAAGGGCCATAGATGTTCGGGCATGTTCTGGCTGTAGTCTCTATGAGCTGGCCCACACGCAGCCGCAGCTCGGTGCATTTCGCTGCCACCGCGGCAAAATCCACCTGCAGCTGATCGTGATAGATGTGCTCCAGTTCAGCTATCAACTCATGGCTCTTCCTGTCGATCTCCAGAAGTTCCCTGAAGGCAACATATCGCTCCTGCAGGACTGCACCAGGAGCGAAAAACTGCTTCAGCTCATGCTTGAATCGCCTCTTCAAGTTCACAGTTGGCCATATCCCTGGTCATGGCAGAATGAGCATTTCTGTGGGCCTATGTTGACAGGCAACCTGCAGTCGCCAATGCTGGCACCTGTGCTCTGCCAGACATGTGCGCAGCGACTTTACCGCTGTTTGCGGACAGTTGTTAGTTTCACTCAAATGCGCCAGTATCACCTCACGCAGATCTTCATTGAGCACCGCAGCGAGAATCTCGCCCGTTTCCTCATTGGAAAGGTGACCAGCGCGGCTTCTGATCCTCTGTTTGAGGGCCCATGGGTAGGGCCCATTTTTCAGCATCTCCAGATCGTGATTGGCTTCCAGAACAAGAGCCTGGCAGCGCTGCAAATGATGATAGACCAGTCTGGTTGCCACACCCAGGTCTGTACATATCCCCACCTTGGTAATGCCGTTTACCAGGGTAAGTCCCACAGGATCAACAGCATCATGAGATATGGCGAAGGGGTGAACGTCGAGATCAGCTATGGCAAAGGACTGCCCGGTGACGAATTCCACTCTATCTGCCAGCTCTCCAACCACATCCGGCAGATGGCGGTAAGTCTGTTCATTTACATAGACAGGCAAGCCATACCTCCTGGAGAGCGTGCCTATTCCACGCACATGATCCAGATGCTCGTGCGTGACTACCAGCCCGTCCAGTTCCGCAGCACTCGCTCCGATTGCCTGCAAACGCTCTTCAATTGCTCGAGCGCTGAGTCCAGCATCAATCAGGAGTGCTACCTTTTCTGTAGCCACATAAATGCTGTTGCCACGGGATCCGCTGGCCAACACCGACAACTTTACCGCCACAACCCCTTCCCCTCCAGCTGTCTGACTTTCCAAGCTTAACCAATCAAAACTCGGCCGCCAACTCTTGTTTCTGCCTGCTTCTGGTCCAATATACCCGGACTGGGAGTATCAGATGTCTTGCCTGGTGGGTGCTCTGAGTGACGTGGCGGAAGGTCTGCTGTCACACGCCGCTGTGGCCAAAGCCTCCGGAATTTCGCTCGGTGTCATCCAGTTTGTCACGCACTTGCCAGGCAACCCGGTAAACCCGGCTGACAACCAACTGAGCAATCCTGTCGCCCCCCTGAATGGTGAAAGACTTTTTGCCGAGGTTGATGAGGGCCACCTTTACCTCACCCCGGTAGTCACTATCAATAGTTCCGGGGCCATTGATAACGGCCAGGCCATGGGAGACGGCAAGACCGCTGCGAGCCCGGATTTGCCCTTCATAGCCCGCAGGGATCGCCACAGCAATGCCAGTGGGCACAAGGACAATGTTCAGCCACTGCAGCAAACAGATCCATGCCTGCTGCTCCGGCCGTCATGTAACAGGGCAAAGGTACATCAGTCTCGCCACGAACACGTCTGATAGGTATCTGCAGATCGGCGCCCCGGGGGACAGCAGTGGTGTCCTCATGCCTGTTACCCATGACAGCCTATCCTTGTTACTCGGTCAGTTGAGCCACGCCTGGAATTGATATTACTTCGAGAGAATGGGCAATCTGCTGCTGGCAATATCCCCCTGTGCAAACCGTTCAAGTCTTCTGGCCGGCAGTTTTCTTGGAATAGATCAACAAGTAGATCCTCCAGATCACTTGTCCAGCCTGCTGATAAAGAGCCAGTCAATTCAGGCTATTCATATTTCCAGAAAGCCTCCATCAATACCCAAGTTGTCCACCGGTCCAAGAAAGGCCAGGGCCAGGTAGCCAGGCTGAAAAATATCTCGAGACAACTGCTGCACCTGCTCTGAGGTAACCTGATCGAGGCCGGCTTCGATTTCCTCGTAAGTCAAGAATCGGCCAAAGTGTATCTCGCTCTTGGCCAGTCTGCTCATCCGGTTATCGGTATTTTCAGCGCTGAGATAGATGCTGCCTTTCATGTGCTCTTTGGCCTTCTGCAGTTCTGCCTCCTGAATGGGCTCTTCTTTGAGACGACGCAGTTCTGTCTTGATGATCGTCAGGGTTTCTTTGGCGTTCTCAGGACTCACCGCCCCGTAGATGCCCAGCATACCAGTATCGGTATGCGAGGTCAGGAAAGAGTATATGGCATAGGCCAGGCCGCGCTGCTCCCGCACTTTTTGAAAGAGCCGCGAGCTCATGCTGCCGCCAAGAATTACATTGAGGATGTTACATACGTAGCGATCCTCATCAGTTATCGAAGTTCCTCTGGTTCCCAGGCAAAAATGCACCTGCTCCAGATCTCTCGGGTAAAGTTCCAGGCCAGGGTGAACCTCTGGAGGTTGGCGATTGATATTATGAGAATGACTCTGCAGAGAGCCGAAGACTGGCTCCACCAATTTTAGAAATTCCTGATGATCAACGTTGCCAGCTGCGCTCAAAATAATTCTCTCTGGATGATAAGATCGTTGCATGTAACGCAGGGTTGCTTCCCTATCGAAATTGCCCACTGTATCGACTGTACCGAGAATGGAGCGGCCCAATGAGTTCCCCTGCCAGTAAGTCTGACTGAAAAGCAGGTGGATGTACTCATCCGGGGTGTCCTCCACCATGTTGATTTCCTGGAGAATAACCCGCCGTTCCCGTTCTATTTCCTCCTCGGCAAAAACGGAATTGAGCAGGATATCGGCCAGAATATCAACCACCAGAGGCAAATGAGTATCTAGAACCTTGGCATGAAAACAGGTGTTCTCTTTCGTGGTGAAGGCGTTCGACATGCCGCCTACCGCATCGAGTTCTTTGGCAATGTCGAGTGAACTCCTGTTCCTGGTGCCCTTGAAGAGCATGTGTTCAATAAAGTGTGTCAACCCGGCCTCATCCGATGACTCATCTCTGGAGCCCACATCAACCCAGACACCAACAGAGACAGAATGAAGGTGAGGGATCCGTTCAGTCAGGACTCTGATACCGTTGTCGAGTACTGTTCTCTGATACACACACGATCCTTTCACTTGTCACTCGTCTTGGAAAGCGACTCCCCCAGCGCAGCCTTGCGGCTCAAACGAATGCGACCGTCCTTGTCAATATCCAGCACCTTCACCAGCACCTCGTCACCCTCGTTCAGTATATCTCGCACACGCTGTACCCTCTTATGGTCCAGCTGAGAAATGTGGATAAGGCCGTCAGTTCCCGGCAGAATCTCTACAAAGGCACCAAAGTCGGTTATTTTGCGAACCTTGCCCAGATAGAGATTGCCAACCTGCGCCTCGGCCGTAAGGCCCTTGATCATTTCCACTGCCTTGTCGCAGGCAGCCAGATCCGGGCTCATAATTACCACTTTACCGGAATCCTCGATGTCTATCTTGGTGTTGGTTTCAGCGATAATACTGCGAATTACCTTGCCTCCCGGGCCAATTACGTCTCGAATCTTGTCCGGATGGATTTCCATAGTTATTATGCGCGGAGCATAGGGTGACAGCTCTTTTCGAGGTTCAGCTATGGCCCTATTCATCTGTTCAAGGATGTGCAGTCGTCCTTCTCTTGCCTGCATCAATGCCTGGCGCATTACTTCCCTGGGAACGCCTGTCACCTTGATGTCCATCTGCAGCGACACCACCCCAGTGGCACTGCCGGCTATTTTGAAATCCATGTCTCCGAGATGGTCCTCGTCTCCAAGTATGTCGCTCAGCACGGCCACCTCGCCTTTCTCCATGATGAGCCCCATGGCAATACCAGCCACATGCGACTTCAGGGGCACCCCGGCATCCATGAGACCAAGAGAACTGGCACACACGGAGGCCATTGAGGAGGAGCCGTTCGACTCCAGCACCTCTGCCACCACCCGCACAGTATAGGGAAAATCTTCATGGGAAGGCATCACAGCCTTGAGAGTCCTTTCAGCCAGGGCGCCATGGCCAATCTCTCGCCGACTGGGGCCCCGGAGAAAACGAGCTTCACCCACACAGTACGGGGGGAAATTATAATGAAGCATAAAGCTCTTGTAAGTCTCTCCAGCAAGCGCTTCGATTTTTTGCTCATCTGCCGAGGATCCCAGGGTAACCACTGAGAGCACCTGAGTTTCGCCTCTGGTAAACAGTCCGGACCCATGGGTGCGCGGCAGCAGCCCCACCCGGCAGTCCACCGGTCTGATATCTCGGAGTCCTCTGCCATCTATCCTCTTTCGCTCCCGAACAATCAGATCCCTGACATACTGGCGCTCCAGGTCGTGAAGAATCTCATTGACCTCTGCCTGGCGCTCGGCAAAGTCTGCTCCCAGTCTTTCCATAACCTCATCAAACACTGCTTTGCGCCTTGCATATCTTTCCTGCTTGCTGGGTATGGCATTGGCCTCTCTGATACCATCTGCACCAATTTCTACTACCCGGGCTGCCAATTCCTCATCTGTCTCAGGAGAGGCCACAGCTTGCCCCTCTTTGCCGCAGCGTGACTTGAGTATCTCCTGTATGTCCAGGATGGGTTGAATCTGCTCGTGGCCGAAAAAGAGTGCTTCGATCAATTCGTCCTCCTTCACAAAGGATGCACTCCCTTCCACCATGACAATGCCCTGGCGATTGCCGGCAATGATCATGTTGATATCGCTCTCCTCTGCCTCGGCAATGCCGGGATTGACCACGAACTTGCCGTTGATTCTGCCCACTCGCACCGCGCCGATGGGGCCGGCAAAAGGCAACCCGGAAATCTCCAGAGCTGCCGAGGCCCCGACCATTGCCACCACGTCAGGATCATTTTCAGCATCTGCTGACAGCACAGTGGCTATGACCTGGGTTTCATTGCGATAGTGCTTGGGAAACAGCGGCCGAATAGGTCGGTCGATGAGACGAGACACCAGGGTCTCTCGCTCGCTAGGTCTGCCTATTTCCCGCCGGAAAAAACCGCCGGGTATCCGGCCTGCAGCAAACCCCTTCTCCTGATACTCGACGTTGAGAGGCACAAAATCGATGCCTTCCCTGGTCCTGTCTTCACCCACTGCTGTAACCAGCACTACAGTGTCGCCATAACTGACCAGCACAGCGCCGCTCGCCTGTTTGGCCATCTCCCCTGTTTCCAGCCGCAGTCGCCGACCTCCCAACTCTACTTCAACAGTTTCTTTCATCGTTCCTTCCCTTCTTCAAAGCAAATATCACCTGTCAGCGAAATGAATCGTTGTGGTGTTAGAAGTTTTTGCCGCATGGCACCGATTGGCTCATTTCCCTGAGACCACCTGACCTGAAAAGTCGTGACGGCGGTCTGTTGTGAACGTCTCCTCGTGCTCCTGGTATAATAATCCTCCGAGGCAAGAACTCATGGGGATACAAAGCGGTGGGGTCCCGCAAGAACTAGGCTAGCGGCGAAGGCCCAAACGTTCCACCACAGTTCGATACCTTGCCACATCAGTTCTCTTGAGATAATTGAGCAACCGCCGTCGCTGCCCGACCAGTTTTAGCAGGCCGCGCCTGGAGTGGTGATCTTTTGCGTGCACCTTGAAATGCTCCGTGAGATAGGCAATACGCTCACTGAGCAGTGCAATCTGTACTTCAGGGGAACCGGTGTCAGTCTCATGTGTCTTGAAATTCTCGATGACCTCTCTTTTCTTTTCTGCGGTTAAAGCCACTGCCAACCCTCCTTCGCGTTCCAGTCCTTGAACCTCAATGTCCTATTCAGTGAGAGGTGAGCCCTGTGAAGCGGCTGACCTCTGGGAAGTACCAAAAACTCGTAAAGTCTTGAAAGCAGCCTCACTGCTTCTTTGGCTGTGCCCGTTGCAACGGGCAACAATAGCCACCAGTTGCCCTCGAGGGTCCACCACCTTGAATGGAGTCCGGCCCTCATGTCCACACTCTTGTCTGTGCTCGATCATGGCCGCTGTCAGCAACATCCCTTGACGAATGCGTCTGGCGGTCAACTCGGAGACGGCTAGAGCTGGATAGTCCTCCACAGCCTGACTGAGGGGAATTAAAGCTTCTGTCACTCTCTGCTCTGCTGCCAAACTTGCCAGCTCAGCTAGAGTTATGCTGCGCTCCAGGCGAAAACCGCCGCTGCGCAAGCGGCAAAGCCGACTAACATGGCCGCCACAATGAAGATAGCGCGCCAGGTCACTCGCCAGAGCGCGTACATACGTTCCTTTGGAACAGACCACTCTGAAGGTTGCTTCCGGCCATTTCACCTCCACAAGCGACAGACTGTCAATCCTCACCGTGCGCACAGGGAGCTCTGGCTTCTGGCCCTGGTAAGCCAACTGGTACAGGCGGCGCCCACCCAGGCGCACAGCGGAATAACGGGGCACCACCTGGTCAATCAGGCCAGTGAAGACCGTACATGCCCTTCTGATCTCCTCTGCGGCAATGGCTGCGCACTGCTCCTCTTTGATCACCTTGCCCGTGCAGTCTTGAGTGTCAGTCTCGATTCCGAAAAAAACAGTAAAAAGGTACTCCTTCTCCTGACTCGTCAGGAACGGCGACAGCTTGGTAGCCTCGTTCACCAGGAGCACCAGCAAACCGCTGGCAAAAGGATCCAGGGTGCCAGCATGCCCCACCTTGGCTCCACCCAGCAATCTCCTTGCCTGCACCACAAGATCGTGGGAGGTGCATCCTGGGTGTTTGTTCAGCAGCAAAACACCATCGTGTACGAAGCGATTCCTCATGGCCGTTCTTACCTGGTGGCTGATTTGCAGCGAGGTGCTCACGGCAGCTTCCCTTGCAAATATTCCTCTGCTGCCTGCAGCACCTCGTCAACCACTTGCTCGAGAGTTCCCTTCAGCCGAAATGCCGCAGCATTCTCGTGCCCACCGCCTGCATACATCTGGGCAAAATCAGCAACATTGCACTTTCCCCGCGAGCGGAGACTCACATTTATCTCGCCAGTGGTAAGCTCCTTGAAAAGAACAGCTATCTCAACAGTGCGGAGAGACCTTGGATAATTCACCAGACCCTCCGTATCTTGAGCAGTAGTTCCTGTGTCGGCCAGCATCTCTCTGCTCACCCAGATGGCTGCCACCCGGCCGTCAGCGCGCAGTGTCAGTGTCTGCAGGCTTGTGGCCAGCAGCCGCAACCGCCCGGGAGTCATGCTGTCATAGACAGCACTGGCCACTTCCTCTGGCTCCACCCCCAGGGAAACCATCTCGGCAGCTATGGACAGCGCCCTGGCCGTGGTATTGGCGAAGCGAAACGAACCGGTGTCAGTGAGAATCGCCGTGTAAATATTCACAGCAACTGGCTTGCTCAGTTCTACGGCCAGTGCCCCAAAAATCTCGTAAAGCAATTCGGCTGTACTGCTGCATTCTGGCCTTATGAGGTTCAGATCCCCAAAACCATTGCCTGAACTGTGATGATCGATGTGGATGATTTTCCCTGCCTGCAGCACTGCCTCAGCACCTTTGCCGAGTCGGTTCACTTCGCCGCAGTCCAACACCACTGCCGCATCGAAATTCTCTCCCGTAGGAATCTCGTGCACGATGCGGTCGGCAAAAGGCATGAATTCTAGAAATCCAGGCACCTGATCCTGACAGTAAGCAAGCACTGTCTTGCCCATTCCTTCGAGCACCAGGGCAAGTGCTCCCAGAGAACCAATGGCATCCCCGTCTGGATTCACATGGGTGGCAAGGAGGAAACGTGAGTGCTCTCTCAGTTCCTGGGCAATAGCGCTAATCATTCATACTCCGGTCGGTTCAAGTCGGTAAGCAGCCGTTGAATTAGAGCACCCTGATCAAAAGAGGTGTCCAGAAAAAAGGCAATGTCAGGCATTCGCCTCAATCGTAGCCGTTTGCCCAATTCTCGCTTCACGAAGCCACGAGCACTCTGCAGACCTGCAACCACCTGCTGTCTCTCTTCATCACCCGCCAACACACTGTAGTACACCTTGGCATACCGAAGGTCTTTGGACACCAATACCTGAGTAATAGTAATATTTCCCAACCGAGGATCTTTGACTCTCCTGATCAAAATCTCCGCCAGTTCGCGAAGAATGAGATCCGCAACTCGGTCTGCTCGTCTGTGTACCATGTCGTTGGTTGCTCCTCGAGAGTCGATCACAAATGGATCAATTCCAACTCAACGTTCACTATTTCAGCCAGGCACATATCATCTACAAAGTTTATAATCTTATTGAGCTTGGAGTTCACATAGCCGCCCTCGTTGCCCAGGGCAGCAATCCCCACCTCGCTCGCCTGCCAGAGGTCCTGTGACTCCACTTCAGCCACAGACACATTGAAACGATGCCGCACCTTCTCGCAGATGCTTTTCACTACTTTCCGTTTGCCTTTGAGAGACCTGTTTTCAGGCAGATACAATCTCAACCTGACAATGCCCACAACCATTATTGCCAACCATGCCGCAGCACGAACCCTCATGTAAGTGGCCATACTGCTCTAGAGCCAACCCCCAGCATTCATCCTGGGCAAATAACAATATTACAGCCTGGTTCCACTATATATGAGCCGGCGGCTCTGTATTATGCTGTCCCACCGCCCGAGGGCTCCAACACGGGCTTTATCTCCTCAACAGAGTAGGTTTCCAGAACATCCCCAACTTTGATATCGTTGAAATTCTCGATGCCAATGCCGCAATCCTGGCCAGCTCTGACCTCCTTGACATCGTCCTTATAGCGTCTGAGAGAGATAACCTTGCTGTCGTTCACCACCACATTGTCCCGAAGCACCCGAACCCGGGCTTCTTTCTCAACCTTGCCCTCGTGTACCATGCAGCCGGCAATAGTTCCCACCCTTGGAATGTGGAAGGTTTTCAACACCTCTGCCCGACCCATAAAATGCTCTTTGTAGATGGGCTCGAGCATCCCTTCCATGGCAGATTTTACGTCAGCAATGATCTGGTAGATCACGTCATAGTAACGCACATCCACCTTTTCGTTTTCCATGATTTCCTGAACCTTGAGATCTGCCCGCACATTGAAACCTATTATGATTGCATCCGAGGCAGAAGCGAGCATGACGTCACTTTCTGTTATGGCTCCAACTGCGCTGTGAATGACATTCACTTTAACTTCTTCAGTGCTCAACTTTGCTAAAGAATCAGTAATTGCCTCCAGCGAACCCTGGACGTCCGTCTTGAGCACCACTCTCAATTCTTTAGTTTCTCCTTCTTTGATGCGGGAAAAGAGATTATCGAGAGTGACTTTCGTCGTCTTGGACAATTCGATTTCGCGCTGTTTTGCTTGTCGGTGAAAGGCAACTTGTTTGGCTTCTTTGTCATCCTGCACAACAACGAACTCGTCTCCTGCCTGCGGTACGCCGGAAATGCCGTGCACTTCAACAGGCATGGACGGTCCCGCTTCCTGGACCAGGCGACCCCGGTCATCCACCATGGCTCGCACCTTGCCAAAGAAATTACCGCACACAAAGGGATCCCCCTTGTGCAACGTGCCCTCTTGTACCAGTACCGTGGCTACCGGTCCTTTCCCTCTGTCTAATTTAGCTTCAATTACGCGGCCGCGCGCCCGCTTGTTCGGATTGGCCTTCAGTTCCAACAACTCAGCCTGCAACTGGATGAGTTCCAGCAAGTCGTCCAGACCCTGACCAGTCTTGGCGGACACTTCCACCATGGTGGTAGTGCCGCCCCACTCTTCTGGACTCAGGCCGCGCTCTGCCAGTTCTCTTCGAACCCGGTCAGGATCGGCATTGGGCTTGTCCATCTTGTTGATGGCAACCAGGATGGGAATATCAGCAGCCTGGGCGTGATTGATTGCTTCCACTGTCTGTTGCATAACACCGTCATCGGCGGCCACCACGATCACCACCAGATCAGTTATGCGGGCACCTCGAGCTCGCATTGCTGTAAAAGCCTCGTGTCCTGGGGTGTCCAGGAATACCAGATCGCCTCCATCCAGGCTGAGATAGTAGGCCCCTATGTGCTGGGTAATGCCGCCAGCCTCTCCTTCGATCACGTTGGTATGGCGGATGGCATCCAGCAGAGAAGTTTTGCCGTGGTCCACGTGCCCCATGATGGTTACCACTGGCGGCCGCGGCTGCAGGTCTTCCTCCCGATCTTCCTGGGCCTGAATGATATCCTCCTCGGCAAAGGCCGTCTTTTCCACTTCATAGTCGAATTCTGAGGCCACCAGTGCCGCGGTTTCATAATCAAGAGCCTGGTTCAGGGTCGTCATCATACCAAGCTCCATCAACTTCTTGATCACTTCTGGAGCTTTGATGCCCATGCGTCTGGCAAGATTGGCTACGGTAATTGCCTCTTCGAGCTTTATGCGCCGTTTGATTGCCTTGGGCACGGTTATTTCGGGTTTTTTCACTTCTTTAGCCACTACCCGTGCTGCTTTGCGGCCTCGTGCCCCCCGCGCCGGCACCCGCTTGCCATATAGATCTGCCCCGGTAAATACTTCTTTCCGTCGGCTCGGGGTCTTCCTCTT
This sequence comes from Deltaproteobacteria bacterium, assembly GCA_019309045.1. NCBI lineage: Bacteria > Pseudomonadati > Myxococcota > Myxococcia > Deltaproteobacteria bacterium. The sequence goes on from JAFDGZ010000019.1 coordinate 50,436, forward strand.
GGCCGGGACCACCTGTTCGGCAACTTCCCGCCTGGCGCGCTTGCCCTTTTTCTTCTTGGCCTTTGCCCGCTTCTCTTCCTCTACGCCAACCGGTGGGGCTGGCGCTGGTGGAGCCGGCGGCCGCAGAGGCTCTACTGGCGTGGAGGGTGTAGCAGCTGTCTTGCTGGGCTGTACTCCAGCAGGCTCCGCGACGCGTTCAGGCAGCTTGATAATCTTGGCTGGCGTTTCTTTTTTCACTCGTTTGCGAGGCTTCTTGGCAACTTTCTCCTTGGCTGGCTTCGGCTTTTCTGCCTTGTCTTCCTTGACAATCTTTTCAGCTGGTGCGGAAATTTCAGCCTCAACAGGCTCCACCGTCTCCTTCTCTGCTTCCACTGCAACACCTTTCTCTTCTTCTCTCACAGGAGCTTCAGACACCACCTCTTCAACCGCTTCCTTTTCCGCCACCGCTTCCTCGCTGGCTACGGCCTCAGCTTCCGGCACTGCTGGTTCTTCCATCTCCACTGGTTCTGGTTCCGGCTCGGTTCTCACCACTTTTCGTCTACGACGGATCACCCCCCGGCGTACGCGCTTCTCCACAATCAACTGCTGAGAACGGCCGCTCACCGTGTCCCGCACCAACTGGGCCTGTTCCTCATCAAGAGAACTCATATGCCCCTTCACCTGGATGCCCAGATCACGAATGTGGGACACCAGATCTTTGTTGTTCATCTCAAGTTCTCGCGCCAGCTCATATATCCTCAGTCTTGCCATGCGACCCCCCAGAGTCTTGTCAGTCTTTTAGCGGAGCACGCCGGGCTCCTTTGCTCGTCTTTTCATGTCCATAGCCCACATCCCTGGACAGGAGTAATGGGAATACACCACGCCGGGAAAACCGAGTCCGCTGCTCTTGCTATTTTTTCCCACAGTCGCTGCTCTCAAGGTACTCCTTCACTGCAGTCGGCTTCCAGCATGAATCAGCTATATATCGGCGCAGCGCTTTGCGCAGCCTGCCTATCGTCACCCTGTCGAGGCATTTTCCAGACTTGCATATATACGCTCCCCGACCATGCTGCCGTTGTTTAAAGTCAAAGACAATACCGCCTTGTGCGTCAGCGGTAAACCGAATAAGTTCCCTTTTTGCTCTCTTGGCACCACATGCTATACAGGTCCTCTGCGGTATATGGCCACGACTTTTATGTTCATGTCCTTCTCTAGCCGCTCGTTTCAGTTGCCGCATTCTCCTCTTCGCTTTTCGCTGTCGCCTCCTCCTGTTCCTTCGCATAAGCTTTGGCCGCTTCAATGAAGCGCTCAGCTTTTTGCTGGCTGATCCCCTGTATAGCCACCAGCTCTTCTATGTCTGCACTTGACAGTTCCTCAGCGGACACAAAGCCGGCTTCGTACAAATGGTCCGCAGTGGCCTCGCCTATGCCAGGCAGCTCCAGAAGGGATTCGTAGCCTTCTCGTAGTGATTTTTGATACTTGCTCTCGCTCTTCACATCAATGCGCCATTCAGTAAGGCGTGAGGCCAGCCGCACATTCTGGCCTCGTTTGCCGATGGCGAGCGAAAGCTGATCGTCCGGCACTATCACCTCCATTGACCTGTTTGCCTGGTCAATGATCACCTTGGAAATAACTGCAGGCGCCAGCGCGTTACAGACATATTTCGCCGGATCGATGCTGTACTCTATGATGTCAATCTTTTCCCCCCGGAGCTCCTGCACCACGCTCTGCACTCTCGAGCCTTTCATGCCTACACAGGCGCCCACCGGATCAATATCGGGATCCTTGGAGACAACCGCAATTTTTGCTCTGCTTCCAGGCTCGCGGGCAGCAGCCATGATGGTCACAATTCCCTCAGCAATCTCCGGGACCTCCATGGCAAACAGGTCGATGAGGAAGTTCGGGTGTGTGCGGCTCAAGACAATCTGCGGTCCACGGGCTTCCCTGTTCACCTCGAGCACGTATGCTCGAATGCGATCCCCCTGCCGGTAGGTCTCCCGCGGCACCTGTTCGCGATACGGTAACACGGCGTCGGCACGGCCCAGATTAACTATGATGCCGCCTTTGTCCAGCCGCTGGACGATACCATTGACAATGTCGCCCCGTCGGTCTTTATAGTCTTCGTAAATGATCTCCCGCTCGGCGTCTTTCATCTTCTGGATGATCACCTGTTTGGCTGATTGAGCTGCAATCCGACCGAAGGTATTCGTGTCTATTTTTATTCCCAGGCTGTCTCCCACTTCACATTCTGGATCCAACTTCTTTGCTTCTTCCAGAGAGATCTGAGTCTCCGGATCGGTAACCTTTTTCACCACATCCTTGAATTGAAAGGCTTCGATCTCACCGTACTCATCATTGTAGGCGACTTCGAGATCCAGCTCCTGGCCGAATTTCTTCTTCGCTGCCGAGCGGATTGCCTCCTCGAGCGTGGCAATCAACACCTGTCGATCAATGCCTTTGTCTCGACTGACCTGGTCGATCAACCTTTTCAAATCCGGGATCATCTGCGGTACTCTCCTTTGTCCAATCAATGCGAATGCGGTTCCCACACCAGGCACGGGCCTGTTGTAAGTGCATCCGCTAACGTTCTCTCTACTGAAAACAGCCTCCAGTCTCTCTCATTATGCACCCATGGGCCTCTTGTCGTTTTTTCAATTATACGCAGCCGGATCAATGGAGCCGGTCTGTTACATTTGACTGCTATCAATTGTCCAGTCAGGATTCTCTCCTGTCGTACTCGTAAACCAGCCGGGCCTTGGCAATGAGGCCCACGGGGATCGAGTACTGTCGGTCCGCAGCAGCCACCAGGATTGTATCTTCCTCTACTCCCAGGAGATCCCCCGTGATATTCTTGCGTCCTTCAAGAGAAGCTGTTAGACGCACCTTGACTTTGCGGCCGGCAAAGCGGGCAAAATCTTTCATTTTCCTCAACGGCCGGTTCAGCCCGGGAGAGGAGACCTCAAGCAGATAAGACTGCGGCACTATGTCCTTTACGTCCAGAATGTCACCCACCTGGCGGCTTATCAGGGCGCAATCGTCTACGGTGACGCCGCCTTCCTTGTCGATGAAAAGACGAACAACCCAGCCTCGTCCCTCGCGCTGGTACTCCAGACTGACCAGCTCCATGCCTTCCGAGTCGACAATGGCCTCGGCAAGCTGCTCGAGCTCTCGCTCGATTTCCTGGCGAACGTCCTCGTTCATAGGGTCAAAAAAAAGTGGGCTCGCAGCCCACCTCTCATAGCAGACGTGATTATAATGTACTTTAACTACAAAAGATAGCTTTTGAAGTAAATGAAATTATAACCCAAACGTCCACTAATCGAAGTAAGCCTTCTATCGATGGTCTTCTCTCCACCGAACCGCTACCTCAAAAAGGGACCCCAACCCGAAGGGACCGCCTCCGCAGGCACTCCCCTTCTCTTCGTTGGTCACACCTTTGGAGCGGGCAACGGGATTCGAACCCGCGACACCGAGCTTGGGAAGCTCGTACTCTACCAACTGAGCTATGCCCGCCCGACACATCTCAAATCTAAACAACTGCTCCATTTTTGTCAACATTTTTCCAATTTAAAAATAGCCTTTTGATTTTTAATTATATCAAAATGTTATTCATATCACGGATCAAATACCGTAAGGAATCTCTCCTTTCCCTTCCATATGAAAACCTTGCGTGCACACAGCAAAAACAAAAAGGCAGCGCCTTCGCTGCTACCCCTGAACCTCTTTGATGAAACAGTTTAGCCCGAGTCCTCGCGAAATATTTCGGCCGCATTTCAGGCAGGCAAGGCTGGATAAGATTTCTGGCTTACAGTGAAAGACGCCACGGATTGAACTAACTGGCCTCACATTCTTTGCCCTCACTCCTGCCGCAACTTCAGCTCCGCAGCCTGATAAGATTGCAGGCTGTCTGGCGTCAATTAAAATTCCCGTTACTTTGAACAAGCTTAACTCCAGTCGCCTGTATTTATGAGCCGTCTTCTCGTCCATCCCCGCCTTCGCTGCAGCCGTCCCCATTGTCTTCTCACTCTGTAACAATTTCATATGCCTCCTTATCTGTCTGTCCATCACCATCCAAGCCTTTTATCAGATAAGCTTGGACAGCTCAATACATCCAGCCAAATTCCGGGAATTCTAACTGTCGTTGATCAGCCAACTCCTGTCAATAGCAAGCAGCTTTGATTTTCCTGTGGGGCGATTATTCCTGCCAATTCTGTGATCTGATTCTGCCATACAGTACCAGCTCGAAGCGCCAGCCGATGCGGTTGTATTCAGGCTATCCTTGAAGAGTCGTTGAATTCGGTGTTTTCAAACCTCCGCTGTCGTGGGAGGCCGGATCTCTAGCGGCGGGGGATGATTAAAGAAAGGTGGCATGTTAATCATGGATTTGGGAAGATACCTTTCAAAGAAGGATGCCATCGGGCTGCTGGAAATAGTGTCCAATGGCTTGGACTGCCGCCGTGAAGAGGACTTCCGGAAGTTGCTTCTGGACTTGCAAGATTTGATTGCTTTCGAATGTGCGGTTTGCGGTCACCAGAACTTGAGGGAAGAAGTTGTTGTCGACCAGATATGTGAACAAAAGATGGTGAATGTCAATTATCCTGTGGAGTTTCTCGAGTGATATTACAAAAATGATTATCACCTGGTTGATGCGGTATTGATAGAGTTTCTGAGGAGTTTTGAAATTCAGAACTGGGACGAGGTGACAAAACGGTGTTTATCAGGAAAGAAAGACATGATCACCCTGCAGGCAGAAGCATTTGGCCTGCAGGATGGCTTTGCCTACGGAGTGCGTGACTTTAATTTCAACGGTGCAACCTGCTTTTTCTTTGCCGGGAAGCAGGTGGAAAACAACAGGCGAACAAGGGCTATAATCAAATATGCAGTCCCTCATCTTTCAGAGGCACTGAAAAGGTTGTTCAAAGAAAAGACTAGAGTCAAGTATGCTCTGACCAGCAGAGAAACTGAAGTTCTCAGATGGCTGAAAGAGGGAAAATCATCCTGGGATATCTCCAGGATCCTGGGGAGAAGCGAGAGCGCTATCAATTTTCACGTCAAGAACATAGTGCGGAAGCTTGATGCCATGAACCGCACCCACGCCGTGGCTATAGCCATAGAAAATGGCTTGATTGAGTTGTGAGCTGCAGGTTCAACGTTTTTGCCCCCATAAAGCGTAGCGTAATTTAGCTTGACCGCAAACGCGAAGTGTCAGATTTGATCGTAGCTAGTACACATAAGAAAAGCGTGCGCCTCAACTTATCTCATTTTCAACCATGCTGGTAATATACCTGATGAGTTGTTCTGGCTTTGGGATCCATGGCAGAACTTGCGATTCTTGAAACCTGACGAAGTCGATGTAGTCACCCTCTTGCCGTCTCTCAAAAAGATCATTGTAGATGTGGGCCAAATCTTTCGGGATCTTACCCGTCTTCACATATTGCCTATTGAAAAGACTGCGCACGCCCGCATGTTTGGATGACGACAGCCCATGACGTACAAGAAGAGCCGAAACCCCATAGAAGCAAGCATAGTATAGACGGTTCACACAGGCATTCCACCGCCCTGCATTGGCAAGGATACCAGCGTCTTCCAGTGCCTCTTTTGCTCGGCTCATACGGTACGAAACCAACTCTTTGTTCCATTCTGTCACAGTCTGATTCCTTCTCGCTGGACTCGCTGATGAAAAGGCATAGCTTTATAGAGATCACTATTCCACTCTTCGCGGTTCCGCACAATCGAGGAGATAATTTCGCCAGATTCCCATTCTATTTCATAGAGCTTGTGTCTAATTCTATCTGTACGTTCATCACTAACAGGCCCATCAACCAGGATAAGGAAGTCCCAGTCTGATTCTGGCAGAGCATCCTCTCGGGAGTGGGAACCGTAGAGAATGATCTCTGCCGCAGGTTCCACTTCATGTACAGCTTGCCTTATTTGCTTAATCAATTCATCACGATTCATATAATCACCTCAAAAATGGTCTCTGCACTCAGCCCTGTGCGAAGCTGCCGCACGGTTTTGCCTGGCTAAAATGTCCGAAAATCCTGCTCGGGCAGGTGGGTTCGTGACGTCGAGCACAGGCTCGCGCTCCGTGGGCATCTATTCGATGAGCCAACCGGCAGCAGACCATCATAGTGTTGTTCGCTGCCCATGTGCAACCTGAAGGTTGCGGCTACCATCGGTAATTGCGGATGGGGGCAATTTGTTGAACAATCTCAGACCATCGAAAGAAATATCTCACTCCGCTCTATTCAGTTCCGCTAGCTTTTCTCTCACCCAGGAGCGAACCAGTTGGGCCCGGTCAATTCCTGTTCGCTTTGCTTCTCTATCAATTTCCCTGACATCCCTGGGGTCGAGACGCAACTGGATCAATTTCTTGGCCGGACGAACAAATTGCAAATCACCTTCCTGCCAACCGTCAAATTCCTCCGGCTCATGTTCATCCCAGAACTTCTCCAGGTCCTCATCGCTCATGGGTGGTATGTGGGACACCTTTTTTTTCTTTTTCATAGTCCTTTTCTTCTTCCTTTTCTCTGGCTGTATGCCCTTCTTTGTCTGGCGTTCATATCCCTAGCAGTAATGACCTTGAGCACTTTGATTTTCGGTTCAAGCCCAAGTTGAAAGACTTCTTTTGCTGACAGGATCCTCACCAATACCAAAAGGCATCTGCCCGAAAATGTTTGACCATAAACAAAATAGCAGTCACCATAGGAAATCGACAATGCATGCTTGTCATCATAAATGACCTCCTCAACCTCCCACATTTCAATGTTGTGCTTCCTCAGGAGCTTTTCCTCCACTCCTGGTGAGACGGTGATCTCGCATTCAAACGGTTTCCCTCGTGCCATCGATGCCTCATGCAATGTCTCGTTGCCATCTCAAAGTATCTCATAGTACCTATCAAAATGCAAATGTTTCGCTCAATGGTGTTGGGTGGGTATCGATTCGCAAGCCAACCGTCAGCATGGCCTGACAGTGTTTTTGGCCGTTCAGGCGCAACCCGCAGGTTGCGCCTGAACGGCGACAGCGGAGGGGGAAACTGGCTCGACAAATCCAATTCAACACGGTTTACAGATCGCAGCAATATATATGAAAATGGGCGGCGCCGCTGTCGTCTGCTTCAGCTGTCAGC
>JAFDGZ010000020.1 GCA_019309045.1 Deltaproteobacteria bacterium
GACACGGAAGTAGATCTGGCTGCAGTTCTCAAAAAGCAGCTCGAGGCCACCGGGGTGATGCAGGTGAGAGTGAGATCAGCGGAATGGGCCACCTACCGGGACAACTGGAAAAACAAGGTAATGCCGACATTTCTGCTGGGCTGGTATCCCGACTATATTGATCCTGACAACTATACCGCTGCCTTTGCTGGCACTGCAGGATCCAGGGGCCTTGGCATCTATTTTTCCAATCCCACCTGGGATAAAATGTTTGTCGAGGGTCAGACCACCACTGGTCTGAAAAACAGAACAGCAATCTACGAGAAGATCCAGAAGATGTGGACTGACGAGGTTCCCACGGCGCCAATCTTCCAGGGAACCCTTTACGTGTTCGCCCAGAAGAACGTTCGGGGGATTATGCTGTCGCCCACATTGCAATTCAACTATGCCCCGATTTACATCGAGAAGTAATACTTTCCCGGGGAGCCAGGCAGCGACCAGCTGGCTCCCCGCACCGCAACTCCTATGAAAAATCTCACCAGGTACATCATCACCAGACTTTTTCTCACCATTCCCATGGTCTTTATCCTCCTGAGCATCGTCTTTGTGGTGCTCAGGGTCATGCCGGGCGACCCGGTGTCTTCCATGCTGGGCGGCCATGCTCCTGAAGCTGTCATTGAACAGAAGAAGGCAGAGCTTGGTCTCAATCGGCCCATTACCATCCAGTATCTAGATTACCTCTGGCAGGTGTGCCGGCTGGACCTGGGTGAATCCATGGTTTTCAAACAGCGGGTAACCACGGCAATCCTTGAAAAGCTGCCGGCCACTGTGGAGCTGACCATGGGCGGTATGCTTATTACCATCATCCTCGGTGTGTTCCTGGGGGCCTATGCTGCCGACAAACGGCGCACCATCCGCGACAGCTCCATACGGCTGTACGGCATTGTCATATTCTGCATCCCGGTATACTGGCTGGGGCTCATGTTGCAGCTGGTATTCGGCGTCTGGCTCGACCTGCTGCCCATTGCCGGCCGCACCGGCCCCAGGGTGTTCGCCTCTACCTTCGAACATACCGGCTTCTATATATTGGACACGATCATGGCCGGCGATTATGCGGCCCTGGGAGACGTCCTGCTGCACCTTGTACTGCCAGCCGTCACCCTCGGTCTGGTCTTGTCCGGTATATTTGTCCGTCTTACCAGAACCAATATGCTGGACATTCTCAAGGCCGACTATATTCTGGCCGCAGAAGCCAGGGGCATCCATCACCGCAAGATCGTCTACAAGCATGCACTGAAGAATGCCCTGATTCCTATCTTGACAATGATGGGCATGCAGTTCGCACTGTTAATGGCAGGGGCCGTGCTTACTGAAACCACTTTTTCGTGGCCGGGAATGGGCCGCTTGCTGCTGGAGAGGATTTACCTCAGGGATTATCCGACTATTCAGGGGGTAATCATTGTCATTGCCCTGTTTGTCGCTTTGCTTTCACTCATCGTGGACATAGTCTATGCCATGGTAGATCCGAGAGTGCGATACTAGGAGTAGAAATGCGCTATTCCCCTGCAGCCGCTACGGCAAGACTCCTGTCACACTTCATGCGAATGGGGAAGAAGTACGGCCTGGAATGGTGGATACTGGTGGTGGGCGCTCTCATTGTGCTGGCCATTGTTTTCATGGCAGTGTTCGCTGGCTCACTCGCCCCTTTTGATCCTCTGGCGCAGAACACCGGCCCCCAGCTTGCTCCCCCTGGAGGCGCCCATCTTATGGGCACAGACAATCTGCAGAGAGATGTCTGGTCCCGCATCATCTACGGCTCCAGAACCATCCTCAGGGTTGCAGTGCTGGCAGCAGTCATATCTTCCCTCATCGGCATCACCCTCGGATTGATATCAGGTTTTGTGGGTGGCATTATCGACAGGGTTCTCTCTCTCGTCATGGACTCGGTATATTCTTTTCCCGGGCTCATCCTGGCAATTGCCTTCGCCGCCATGCTCGGGCCGGGCGTGATAAACATCACCCTGTCAGTGGCAGTAATATACGTTCCCACCTATTTTCGCTTGGTCAGGGGCCAGACGCTCTCCATCAAGGAAGAGCTCTACGTGGAGGCAGCCAGAGCCATAGGCGCCTCATCTCCCACTATTCTGGCAAAGTATATCTTCCCCAATGTGATCGCCACCACAGTAGTGGTGTTCACCTTGAACGTTGCTGATGCCATTATGATCGAAGCTGCTCTGACTTATCTGGGACTGGGTCTGCCGCCCTCTATTGTGGACTGGGGCATGGATCTGTCCATGGGCAAAAAATATCTTCCGTCAGGTCAGTGGTGGCTCATTACCTTTCCCGGAGTGATGATCTCCTTGCTTGCCCTGGGCTTCACCATGCTTGGCGAGGGTTTGGCCGAGATTCTCAATCCCAGGCTGCTGGAGCGCTGACAGCATGGACAATATCCTGGAAATAGAAAATCTCAGTGTCCACTTCCCTATCAATATCGGCACAGTACGCGCCGTATCGCACGTGGACCTCCAGGTGCCTCAGGGCAAGGTAATGGGATTGGTGGGGGAGTCCGGCTGCGGTAAATCGACCCTGGGTTTCTCTATTCTGCGACTCTTGAGACCCCCCGGCAGGATTGTCTCTGGCCGCATTCTTTACCATGGCCGTGATATTGTGCAGATGAGCCCCAGGGAAATTCTTGCCCTGCGCGGCAGAAAAATTGCCATGATTTTCCAGGACCCCCTCACATCTCTCAATCCACTCTTTCGGATCGACCAGCATTTTATCGAGACTATCGCCACCCATGAGAAGGGTGTGGACAAGAAGGAAGCGCTCAGGCGAGCTGCCGACATGTTGGAAAAACTGGGCATTGCCTCGGAGCGTCTCTACGAGTATCCCCACCAGATGTCAGGAGGCATGCGGCAGAGAATCATGATCGGCCTGGGCCTCATACTGCAGCCCGATCTCCTCATTGCAGACGAACCCACCACAGCTCTGGATGTGATCGTAGAAGCCCAGTTTTTAGATCTTCTTGCTGACCTGCAGAAGGAGTATCAGCTGTCAATTATCCTCATTACCCACAACCTCGGCAATGTGGCCCAACTGGCCCATCGGATCACTGTAATGTATGGGGGATCTATAGCTGAAGTGGGAGATTCGCAAGAAATTTTCGCCAATCCCCTTCATCCCTATACCCGGGGTCTCCTCTCTTCCATCCCCAATATCAAGCTCGATCAACCCAAACTGGCCACCATGCCGGGCAGCCCGCCCGATCTGGTCGAACCGCCGCCGGGCTGCGTTTTTCATCCCCGCTGTCCACATGCCATGGATGTATGCAGAGCAGAAAGACCCCAACTGACTGCCAAAAACGGCCATCTTGTTTACTGCTGGCTCTACGGGTGATATGAAGTGCCGACACTAATAGAAGTCATCAACCTGCGAAAGTATTTCCCCCTGCAAAAGGGGCTGCTCGACAGATTTCTGGCGAAAGAACGCGGTTTTGTCAGAGCAGTAGACTCTGTCTCTTTTACTATTGAAAAGGGTGAAGTGCTGGGGCTGGTGGGGGAAAGCGGCTGCGGCAAGACCACCACAGGAAGGCTTCTTTTGCGGCTTGTTGAACCAACCTCTGGTGATGTGCTCTACAAAGGGCAGTCCATCTTTGCCATTCCCAAAAAGGGCATGCGGCACCTGCGGGAAAAGATCCAGATTATCTTCCAGGACCCTTACGCCTCACTGAGTCCGAGAATGTCTATAGGCAAGGCCATCAGCCACCCTCTGCTGATTCACAACCACCTTGCCAAGTCCGAGGTCAAGCAGCGCTGCCTGGAGATCATGGAGAAGGTAGGTCTGACACCCGCCTCTTTTCTTTACGAGAAATATCCCCACCAGCTCTCGGGCGGCCAACGGCAGAGAGTGGTGATTGCCAGGGCCCTGGTGACCAACCCTGAATTCGTGGTTGCCGACGAGCCAATTGCCATGGCCGATGTGTCAGTGCGGGCTCTCATCCTCGAACTGATGGCGCAGCTGAAAGAGGAGTTCGACCTCACCTACCTTTACATCACCCATGATCTGGCCACCTGCAAGTACATCTGCGACCGGGTGGCCATCATGTATCTGGGAAAATTGGTGGAACTCGGTCCTCTGGATGTGGTCTTCAAGAATCCTCTCCACCCATACACAGCCACCCTGCTGGCCGCCGTACCAGTGCCGGACCCCAAGTACCGCAGAACCCAGCCCATTCCAAGAGGTGAGATACCCAGTCCCATCAAGCCGCCGCCCGGATGCCGTTTTCATCCCCGCTGCACCGCGGCAGAGCCGGAGTGTAAGATTGAAGAACCACAGCTGCTGGAAGTAGCCCAGGGGCACTGGGTGGCCTGTCGGTTTGCCTGGCAAACTCCGGCACAGCAATAACTGCTCGGAGAATGGCTGCTGCGGTCCAGTCTTAATCTCTGCGTGGGCTGCCCACTCTTACCACTGCAAGCCCATCTCACCAGCGCGGCAACTGCGAGCTTCTCTCAGGGCTGGCTTTTCGGCTGCAGGTGCCGCATCTGCGCCCGGCCTGGCACCGTACTGGTGGGGAAAATGGGCTTCATGCCCAAATCCCTGTCAGGATACTTGCCATAGGGACTCCCCCGGTGGCACCCCGGCCAGCAGCGGATCCGGTAGTAGCGCACTGGATGTTCAGGCAGAGGGCCATCCCCCGGATACCAGATGCCAGGGGCAATGGGGTAGGCCCACCTCTGGCCACCTGCTGTTCCGCTTGCACTGGCCTCCATACCAACAGGCGTCACAGCCTCCTCACCACTTCCTCGGGCCTGAGCCTGCACCCACCTGGCATTCTTGGCCAGAGCAATGTTGGCCTCTTCCACAGCCATGCTGCCCAAGGCAACTGCAAGAGCAATAGACACGGCCAAACTGAATACCAACTGTCTCATTTCTCACCTCTTACACGCTCATTTCACCTTTATTCCTGTTATGGAAGCCGCCTCCTTATCGCTGTCTTTCTATCTTGGGATTGAGCTCTTCACGGAGCCAGTCGGCAAAAAGGTTGATCCCCACCACCAGCAGCACCAGCGCCGCCCCTGGAAAGACAATCATCCACCACATGCCGGCATAGATATAGTCCTTGCCGATGGCTATCATCATCCCCAGAGAAGGCTCCGTTATGGGAACCCCCACCCCCAGAAAACTGAGGGTTGCCTCCAGCATGATGACCACTGCCAGATCCACTGCCACCACCACCAGAATCGGCGGCAGGGCATTGGGAAATAGATGTTTGAAAAGAAGCCGCAAATCGCTGGCGCCGGTGGCCTTCGCTGCCATGACATAGCCTTCCTCCTTCACCTCCAGTACACTGCTCCTCATAGTTCGGGCGTAACGCACCCAGTCTGCGATGCTGATGGCGGCGATCACAGTAACAAGGCCACTCCTCTTGAATACACCCAGCAACAGAATAGCCAGCAGAGTGGTGGAAAATGAGAACAGGGCGTCGGCGAAGCGCATGGTCACCGAATCTATCCAACCGCCGTAATAGCCAGCCAGCAGCCCCATGAGCACCCCGAAACTGCCGGCAATCAGCACCACGCTGAAGCCCACAATGAGCGAAGTCCTGCAGCCGTAAACAATCGTACTGAGAATCCCCCGTCCCTGGTCGTCCGTTCCAAGAATAAAGGGCTTCTGGCCGCCCTCCATCCAGATGGGAGGTTTGAGAAAATCCTCCAAGCTTACTGCTTTGAGATCATAGGGATTCTGCGGCGTGATCCATGGCGCCAGCAGAGAGGCTATCACAAACAGCATGACGAGGATGCTTCCTGCCATAGCCGGCGGATCATGCAAATAGCTATAGAGAATCCTGGATTTGATGCGGCGCCTAATCATAACGGATCTTTGGGTTCAAAACTGCGTAAAGAATATCCACCACAATGTTGATGGTAATGATGAGAAAAGCAGCCAGCATGATGTAGGTCACGATAACAGGCTGATCTGTCTCATAAATGGATGTAAGCAAAAGATTGCCCATCCCCGGCCACTGGAAAATGGTTTCCGTTACAATGGCAAAGGCAATCAGTTCTCCAAACTGCAGTCCTGCCATGGTTACCACTGGAATCAGGACATTTCTGAGCGCATGTTTGAATATCACCTTCCTTGGCGGCAGTCCTTTGGCCCAGGCCGTTTTGATGTACTCCTCTGCCAGCACTTCCCTCATGCCGGCCCGGGTAAGCCGCAGCAGCACGGCGAGTTGATACATGGCCAGAGTGAAGGCCGGCAAGATGAGATGCTTTACCCCGCTCATAGTCAAGAAACCGGTTCTCCAGAAGCCCAACTGTACTGTGTCGCCCCGGCCAAAGGGTGGCAGAATGCCAGCGTAGACCGCGAATATCATAATGAGGAGAATACCGGTGAGGAAAGTGGGAATGGAGATGCCAGCTAACGAGCCGGCCATGACTGCTCGACTGTGCCAGGCATATGGCCTCAGAGCTACCAGCACGCCAAAACCGACTCCCATGACAAAGGAGATGCAAATGGCTGTGATGGCCAGCTCGAAGCTTGCCGGGAACCTCTCCAGGATGAGATCCAGAGCAGAAATGCGGCTGACATATGACTTGCCAAAATTTCCATGGGCTGCATTCCATAGGAACTTGCCGAATTGAATATAGACTGGTCTGTCCAGACCGAAGGCCCTGCGCACCTCAGCGATCTCGGCTTGGGTAGCGTATCGTCCGGCAAGAGTGAGCACCGGGTCGCCCATGTAACGAAATATCAAGAAACAGATCATGGAAACTACTAGGACGACAACCACACCTTGGAGCAATCTTCTGAAGATGTACGTTCCCATTGTTGATGCAATTCAACCATAGGGGGGAGGCCAGTATGGCATCCCCCTTTGTGGTAAGCAGCAAATTCCAGTGGGCGCCATTCACGAGTCAACTAGCTGTCGGAATAAGGAAAAGCACCCACTGGCAGAGGCTTCCTGTTACTCCACTTCTAGACCAGCCGTCACTTGGAAATCTCTTTGTACACCATCCACCTGTCCGGCCGAGGTTGGAACTTGATTCCCTTGCCTTTCTGCATGGCATAGAGGTCTTCCTGATAATGAAGCGGAATCCAGACAATCAGGTCTTCCATGGCCATTCTATTCAATTCCTGCAAAGTCTTCTTGCGCAGGGCGGGATCAACTATGCTCGCTGTGGACTCCAGCAGCTTGTCGAGTTTGGCATTGCTGTAATTGGTGCCGTTCAAGCCACCATAGCCCTTTTCCTTATCGCGGCTGTGAGCGATCTTGAAGTAGGTCCTGCCCATGTCAAAGGTGCCGTCGAACCAGCCGATCAGATAGAATTCCAGCTTACCTTCTGCCACTTCAGGGAAGAAGATTGATTTGGGCTTTACGTCTAATTTTGCTCTGATACCGACTTTGGCCAGATACTTGGCCACGGCCTCGGCAATCTTTTCATCCTGGACATAGCGGTCATTGGGTCCGCTGAGGGTGACGTCGAAACCATTGGCGTAGCCGGCTTCCTTGAGCAATTTTCTAGCCATCTCCGGGTTATACGGCAATCTCTTGATGTCGGCATTATAGCCAATGGTCGGTGGGTCGGGGACCTGCGCAGCCGGTGAAGCATGTCCCCGCATGATCTTCTCGATGATCTCGTTTTCATTTATAGCCATATACATAGCCTTGCGCACGCGAATATCCGCCATGGGCGTACCGGGCTTGTTTCCCAGCGCCAGAAAGATAGAGCGCCGCGCAGGCCTGCTGATCACCTGCAGCTTCTTGTTGGCCACCACCTTGTCATAGAGCTCCACTGGCACACCCGTTACAATGTCCACCTGACCGGAAATGAGGGCAGCAAAACGCGTGGAGGCCTCTTTGATAGGACGCACCTCCACTTTCTTGATGGGCGGCGCCCCTTCCCAATAATCTTCATTAGCCGCCATGCGCACGTAGGAACCCTTGGCCCATTCCTCCAGCTTATAAGCCCCTGTGCCAATGGGGTGGACCATTACATCACCGGGGTCTCGCGACTCGGTCGATTCCTTGTCCATGATAAAGATTTGATGCATGTTGTTGGCGAACCAGGGAATCGGCTGCTTGGTTTTAATTTCCACAGTATAGTCGTCAATGATCTTAATCGAATCGATCGACTTACCTGTGTTGATGAACTCTGACACCTCCGGGTTGCTCAATCTCTCGAATGAAAACTTGACATCCTCGGCAGTGAACGGATTGCCATTGTGAAACTTTACTCCTTTGCGCAGATAGAATCTCCAGGTCAGCAGATCTGGATGTTCCCAGCGTACCGCCAGTGCTGGCGCCAGAGTTCCTTCAGGACCTTTCCGTTGCAGCAGGCCGTCAAAAAAGTTGGCCATATACTGCAACCCCGCATCCGAATCGTCGCCATGGGGATTCATCATTCTGGGACCCACATCCTGGGCCACCACAATGGACGAGGCAGCCAATCCTTGCCCCTGCATCACCAACAACACTGCCAGACACATGCTGATTGCCAGCACTAAGTAGCTCTTCTTCATCTTTTCCTCCTCTTTCTTATCATCGGTTACAGCCTAAGGAGGTCCGAACTCAGCTGCCCTGGCACCCCAGCAAGCGGCGCCAGCAGCAACAGTCATGGGACCTCTCCTATCAACCATACAAAAAACAACTCACTTGATGTCCCCCACCTATATCCCTGAGGCCAGGCTCCTTCTGGTCGCACATCTCCAACCGGTACGGACAGCGAGGATGAAAGTTGCAGCCTGATGGCGGCTGCATGGGGCTCGGCACATCTCCCTGCAAAATGATGCGCTTTTTTTGTGCTCCGGGGTCAGGAATCGGTACTGCAGAAAGCAGTGCCTCAGTATATGGATGTTTTGGGTTAGTATAAAGTTCACGATAATTGCCAAGCTCGACTATTTTCCCCAGATACATCACTGCAATCCTGTCACAGATGTATTCCACCACCGCCAGATCATGGGCGATAATTATGTAGGACAGGCCAAACTCCTGCTGCAGGTCGATAAGAAGATTGATGATCTGCGCCTGAATTGACATGTCCAGAGCAGACACTGGCTCGTCGCCAACGACTATCCTCGGATCAAGACTCAAAGCCCTGGCAATACCGATTCTCTGTCTCTGGCCGCCGGAAAATTCATGCGGATACCTTCGGCCGTGTTCAGGAGACAGCCCCACTTTTTCCAGCAAATAATCAATTCTCTCCTGTCTTTCTTTGCCGGGGTAAAGGCCGTGGATATCCATGGGATCGCCCAGAATCTCATTGACCGTCATCCGGGGGTTCAAGGAAGAATAGGGATCCTGAAATATCATTTGCATCTCTTTGCGGAGCGGCCGCAACTCCGACCTGCTCATCTGGCTAATTTCCCGGCCTTCATAGCGCACGGAACCGGAGGTAGGCTTCACCAGATTCAATATTCCAAGGCCGGTAGTGGTCTTGCCGCAGCCACTTTCGCCCACGAGACCAAGGGTCTCACCCTTTTGCAAGACCAGCGATACCCCGTCGACAGCATAAACGTACCCCACTGTCCTGGAAAAGACGCCCTTTCTAATGGGAAAGTGAACCTTGAGATCATCAACCTGCAGCAGCATGGCTTCCATCTACCTGTTCTCATCATACAACCAGCAGCGAGCCATATGACTATCATCTACTTTGCAGAGATTGGGCGGCCGCTGTCGACAAACAGTCATCACCTCCGGACATCTCGGATGAAAAGTACACCCGGGCGGCAGATCCAACAGTCCTGGAACCATGCCTTTGATCTCTGCAAGCCTCTGTCGGCCAGTACAAGCCCGCTCACCCAACTTTGGAATAGATTTCAGCAGCCCTCTGGTATATGGATGCCTGGGCTCGTAGAACAGTTCTGTTGTTTCGGCCTCTTCAACCACCTTGCCCGCATACATCACTACCACCCGTTTGGCAATCTCTGCTATAACCCCCAGGTCATGGGTAATCATCATGATTCCGGTATCGTAGTCATGCTGGAGCTGCGTCATCAGTTCCAGTATCTGCGCCTGCACTGTTACATCTAGAGCTGTAGTGGGCTCATCGGCAATGAGAATTTCCGGATTGCACGCCAGGGCCATAGCAATCATTGCTCTCTGGCGCATGCCGCCAGACAGTTGATGCGGATACTCGTGCACCCGTTTTTCAGGAGCAGGAATTTGCACCTTTTTCAGCATCTGAATGGCTCTCTGCCAACTATCGCGCTTGCCGAGTTTCTCATGCAGCATGAACATCTCGGCTATCTGATCGCCGATGGTGAAGACCGGGTTCAGGGCAGTCATCGGCTCCTGGAAAATCATAGAGATCCTGTTGCCGCGTATAGTTCTCATCTCATCCATGGAGAGCTTCACCAGGTCCCGGCCGTCAAAGAGGATCTGACCGTTGACTATTTTACCTGGCGGCTCCGGCACGAGACGCATCACTGATTGGGCAGTGACACTCTTGCCACAACCAGACTCACCAACCACGCCCAGAACCTCACCCTTGTCCAGAAAAAAAGAAACGCCATCCACGGCCTTGGCAATACCGTCAAAGGTATAGAAATACGTCTGCAATGCTTTCACATGGAGAAGATGTTCGCGGGGATGCATAGATCTCCGACACCATATGGGATCGTTGAGATGCTGCATTCACATATATCATTTAGGAGAAAAACTGGCAAGTCCAGAAAACAACAGGGGGACTAGAGGATTTCCCGCGATGCTGCCGCCAAGGCACGGAAGAATTTCTTGGAGTGAGGGTCACTTTTCCAGGTGCCCTCAGGATGCCACTGCACTCCCAGAACAAAGGCTCGTGATCGGTGTTCCACACATTCGATCACACCGTCCGGGGCCCTGGCACTGACCCGCAGTTCCTCTGCTAGATCCTTGATTGCTTGATGATGTCTGCCATTGACCCAGATCACCTCTTCTCCTATGAGGCGGTGAAGCAGGGTGTCCTTTTCAAGGTGCACCGTGTGAGTATTGACCCCCTTGTCTGCCTGCTGACTGTGATTGATGCTCCGCCTCACCTGCCTGCCTATATCCTGATACAGAGTCCCACCCAGAGCCACATTCAACACCTGTATACCTCGGCAGATGGCCAGAAGCGGCAGATCCTTTTCTACTGCCATTCTGGCTACAGCGAGCTCCATCAAGTCGAGCTCCTCATCCACATCCCCCAGCCCCTTCAATGGCTGCTCCCCATAGAATCTGGGGTGCACATCCGGCCCCCCGCTGAGAATAAGGCCATCCAGACGGGAAATAATGCTCTCCAGTGAATCTTGTCCGTGCACCGCCGGGATCAGCATAGGCGCTCCCCCGCATGAGTGCACAGCCTCGCTGTATTCGGCAAATGTATAATCCATGAAGTGACCCCTAGAGTAGAGGCCCCAGGCGCCGCCAACAAGCCGTGAACAGGTAATGCCAATCAAAGGTAACATACCGGATTCCCCTTACTCTTCAAAAGTACCTTTCACCACGGGCCGCCCCTGCTCTACCAGAAAACGTCCTCTTGCCATGACGTATTCGATTTTCATCTCAGGGTCGACAATGAGCAGATCCGCGTCCTTTCCCTGCGTCACACTGCCTTTTCGCTGAAAGATTCCCATTCTCTTGGCTGGATTGACTGTCACCAACTGCAGCACATCTTCCAGGGAACGGCCGCCATTTACCAGTTTTCTGCACTCCTCGTACAGATTGCCAATATCTCCCACTGCTAACCGCACAACCTCCAGCTTCTCATTGAAGATGGGCATGGAGCCATTGGAGTCGGAACTCAGGCTGAGATGCTCGAGGGGAACACCCTCCTCCAGGGCCATGCTCAGGGCTTCAGCAGTATCCACCGCAAAAGTCAGCTCGAGCGGACTCGCCGTCAGATCAATATAGCCGCCCATTTTGGCAAACTCCATGGCCTGCTGCCACAGGGCCCGTGTTCGCGTTACATGGGTAGGAAGGAATTGGCTGATGGGAATTTCGGTTTGTCGAATTACAGCGATCACTGGCTCCAGCCCTCTGTCACCACTTCCCACATGAAGATGAACTACCCCTGCTTTGCCGCCAATCATACCACCAACCCTTGCCTCGGCAGCCAGTCGGCAAAGTTCTGCAAAGCTGGGCTGCGAAGAGCGATGATCTGAAATGGCCACTTCGCCCACACCAACCACCTTCGGGATGAGCGCTATGTCTTTTCTGACGCTGCCCGTGATAGTCGCCGGGGGTAATTGATAGGAGCCGGTGTAGATGTAGGTGGAGACACCTTCCTCTTCGAGCTGCATGGCCTTGGCCAGAAGAGACTCGGGCTTGCGAGTCACATCGTCTGTACCCAGACACCCTACCACAGTGGTTACCCCGGCAGTGCTGATCTTTGACAGTGTAATCTCAGGAGTCCTCGAGCCAAAGCCAGCCTCTCCTCCGCCACCCAGAATGTGCACATGAAGGTCTATGAAGCCGGGCATCACTATTTTGCCGCTAGCATCTATCAGGCGGACATCAAGGCCGTCGGGAAGGAAAATCTGCTCAGCAATCCTGGCAATCACATTGCCTGCCACCAGAATGTCCTTTTTTCCTTGTTTCGCAGGAGAATACAGGGTCGCATCTTTTATGAGTGTAAACATGGCACTCCTTTCTACTCCTCTTCTAACATCGCCAAATCTGCTGCCAGTAGGAAGCCATCAACAAATCAGCCACACTCTAGCAAACTGCCGGCCTTATGCCAATCCTGCGGCACCTGCAAGGACAGAGACTCCCCTGCTGCATGCAAGGATCTGTTGGTTATCAGTTATCCGGGCATGGAGCTTGAGGTTGTCCCCTGATGGAGAAAAGGAGTACAACAGAATACGTGGCCGCAAACAAAGGTGAAAATATGGTGAGAGGAAAAAAAAGATTTGCTCGATCGCGGCAGCATGCCGCTCACACAGCAAAGATATAGATTGACTGTTGACATCCAGGTCAGTAACCTGCCGGCCTCATTCCCCGAACTGAACCGAGTCATCTGTTGAGGCCATGTTCATGGTGTGTTCAAAAAGAAAACGTTCCAGTCTCTTTTGATAGGTGGTGAGTATATTGGTAAATTCGACACCCAGATATACCCAGTGCTCCTCATCGGATGATTCAGACAGATTTCGCAGAGTGCCGATGCAGCGAATTGAATCCCACGGAGCTGGCAGGAGGATTTCCATGCGCAGCTGACACCCCACCGGCAGCTCGAGCAGGGATGGCTCTTTCACCTTGACGCGAACGCCTGATATTGAAATGTTGGTCGTAATGCAGGAATACTCTGTGTCTGCTGTGGCAATAGAGACCCCACTGGCGGGTGAGACTGAAAATCTGGCTTCCAGCTCCATCTGGTACCGCGGATGTCGACGCCGCTCAAAAGGCCTGATGTTCTTGTTCTTTTCGAGCTCCTGCAAGCGTTCCCGCTGATACTGTTCCAGCATGGCCTTCACAATCGGAAACTCCTGCATAATCTGCCGTACTGCTTGAAAGCTCAGTTTGCCAAGGAGAGTATCCTGCTCTGCCTGCACCATGGCGGTTCGGGGCACCTTTATCAGCAGGGAAATCTCACCAAAAAACTGGTTTTCCGAAAGGTAACCGAGCAGAACCTCACCGCCCTGATCGTCATAGGTGAATACCCTGACCTTGCCGTCCAGAATTACATAAAGAGAGTCGCCCCACTCTCCCTGTTCAATGATGGTCTTTCCCTGATCACAGGTGACAAGTTGCACAGCCTGACCTATCCGCCGCAGGGCCTCCTCATTGAGACCGAGAAAAAGGGGAACCTTGGATATGGCCTCGATCACTCTCCTGGAACTGCGTGAAGGAGTGCTGCAATGTGAGTCGTCGGTCCTGGTTACGGTAAATTCATGGGTATCCTTCAGATCTATCTGCGCTGTGGATTCATCTTCCTGGAAAAAACGCAGCTTCACCTTGCCAATCTGGATCTTGTCGCCATTGACGAGAACTGCCTTTTTGATCTGTTCACCATTTACAAAAGTACCATTAAAGCTGCCAAGATCTTCCACAATACATTGACCGTCACGGCGATAAACTATGGCGTGCTTCTTTGATACTGTGCGATCCGACAGGTGGATGTCGTTGTCTATCTTCCTGCCGATGGTAAGGTGTTCTTCTATGGCAAACACCTTCTCGCCCAGAAGGCCTTCTTCAATTGCAAAATAAGATTTCAGTGCCACCACTATTCCTCCCGGAAACCAAGCCAACTCCGGTACCGTGAAAAGATGCCAACTGCGGTCATTGTCACTGTCTATGTTGCAGCCCTTGACCACGCCACTGCTCGTTCACGGTCTTGCCACCTCACAAACAAAACGAGCAGACCTCGAGTGATTTGCTTTGCCAGCAGTGTGGATTCCTCCCGCAGAGAATCGAATTTTACCCACTGTGAGCCTCTACCAGCCAATATGGCACTGGCAGAAGAAGAGAAGTATAGCCACCCATATCCTGCACTGTGACCGAGCCAAGCCTGGTGGCCATGGTATCCAACTCGGGCAGCAATGGTCGCCTGCGGTTGTCTTGTGGATGCAAAAACCGGACCTATCTTGAGCGGCCGTCACCTGTTGCTGTGGCCGGCACAGAGTTTGCTTCTAGATCAAGCAAGGCCCGCTAGAAAGTTCGAGGAGTAAGATGGAAAACCAGCAGCTCGACAAGATTGGCCGCTTCAAGGTTCTGAGCAAGCTCGGCAAAGGTTCTCAAGGTACGGTATACCTGGCCCTTGATCCCTACCTGGAACGCAAAGTTGCCATAAAAACACTCAACGCGCGAAGTCCTGCAGGCGGCGACCGGCGGACGCAGCTTCTTCAGGAAGCAAGAATAGTGAGTAAATTGCAACACCCCAACATCATACCCATCTTCGAGGTGGGGGCCCACAAGGATCTGCCCTATCTCGTCTTTGAATATATCGATGGGACCTCTTTGAAAGAGTTGATCAGAGCGCAGGACCAGTTCCCTATTCCTGGTGCTGTGGGCCTTATGACACAGATAGTCGATGGCCTGGCCTATGCTCATCAGCGCGGCATCATTCACCGGGATCTCAGTCCGGCCAATGTCCTTATTGGCAGCAACGGAGTTCCGAGAATAATGGACTTCGGCATCTCAAAGATGCTCAACGGCTCTGCTGAGACTGCTGCTGATCTCCGAGGCACACTGCGCTACATGTCCCCGGAGCATTTCGCCAACAAACCCATAACCCCGGCCTCTGACGTCTTTGCTCTCGGCTTGATCTTCTACGAACTCCTGGTGGGCACTGCTGCTGTGGATGGTGACAATGATTTTTCTGTGATGTACAAAATAGTAAACGAACCCATTGTGCCGCCCACCAGCTTGAATCCAAAGGTGGACCCAGAACTGGAGCGCATAATACTCAAGGCCCTCGAAAAGGACGCCTCTTCCAGGTATGCCGATGCCCAGGAAATGAAAACCGCTCTGGAGCTATACCAGAGCAAACAGCCGGCAGCCAGTATAAAGGGGCCCGGGGGCACAGGGACGCACAGCACCGTAGAATTTCTCCTGCGGCGCATGCGCCAGAAAAGCGACTTCCCTGCACTGTCCAACTATATCGTCCAGGTAAACGATATGACCTCTTCCTCCAGTGCAGCATCCGCCAAACAACTCGCCCAGGTTATTCTCAACGACTACTCTCTGACCAACAAGCTGCTGAAACTGGTAAACTCCGCCTATTATGGCCAGTTTACTGGAGGGGTAACCAGCATTTCCCAGGCTGTGGTGCTCCTCGGCTTCGAACAGGTGAGATTGGCAGCAACCAGTCTCATATTGTTCACCCATTTGCATGGAAAATCCACCTCCTCCAGGCTGGGAGATCCTCTTATAAGGTCCTTCACCAGCGCCATTATTGCCCGGGACCTGGCAATGATGCTGGGTATTCAGGAAAGGGAAGAGGCCTTCATCTGTGCCCTTTTCCACGACCTCGGCAAGAACCTGGCCGCATACTATTTTTCCGACGAATACATAGAGATAGAGGAACTGGTGCTCAAGAGGGGATTCGACGAACAGGCAGCTTCTCGTCTCATTCTTGGCATATCTTACGATGAACTCGGAGTGAATGTGGCAAAAGAATGGAAGTTCCCGGAGAGAATAGTCTACAGCATGCGGAGTCTGCCCGAAGGAAAAGTGGAGAAGCCGAGCTCCACTCTAGATCTACTGCGCCACTTCTCAGCTCTTGCTAACCAGCTCTCGGCTGCTGCCGCCACTACTGCACCCAAGAAAAAGCTGCAAACTCTGGAGGAAATTGCCTGTAGATTTCAGCCCAGCCTCACCACAACCCCGGCAGAGCTTGCCACTTTGCTCGAAGGAGCTGTGGACAAGCTCCTGAATTATTCTGAATTTCTTGGCATCAATACCAAGAAGAGCTCTTTTATCCAGCGGCTTATTCAGTGGTCCAGGGAGAAGTTGGACAATGGTTCAATCCTAGCTGAGAATGCTGACTGCTGCCAGATCCCGGCGGACAGCGGTTCCACTGAATTGGAAGCCTAGAGGCCCCACGAGCCGTACTTCATGACTCGATTTGAATCTCAGCAGGATGCCACTTCCGGGGGTAAAAAGGCTGCAAGATACATAGGATAGCATACAGGGGAGCCAGTCTAGGGCAAAAAATCTATTGGACTGCGGTTAGAGAACCGCTCCTGCTCAAACAGCTCACCATAAGACAATTTCCTGCAAGAGTGGCTCTCTAGCCACGACCTGGATATAAAATGGACCTGCTCCGCTTTCAAGCACGGATGAAAATCAGCTGAGAAAAGATCATTGGAAGACGCCCAACCGTCGTATCATGCACCGCTCTTATAGCTCTCCTTCCGATTGAGACCTGATGAGCCTTCGGAACCGCTTGTAGAGCACAGGGTGGAAACGAGTGCCAACCTGGGAGTCCATCCAGCGAATGGTGTCCGCCAGTGATAATGCAGCGCGACCAGGCCGATGTTCACGCCTGTTGTCGAATGCATTGGCTATGGCAACCACCAGGCTGGCCAGATTGAGCTGCCTGGGTCGCTCCTGATGGGGAAAGCCACCACCGTCATAGTAAAGATGATGCTCGTAAGCCACGATGGGTACCAACTCCGGCAATCCTTTACTTGCCGCCAGGAACTTGGCCCCCCGTATTGGATGCTCCCAGCTCTGCATTTTCAGGTCCAGGCTCGAGGTGGTACTCATGGACTCTGCCGAGGTGGCAAAGAGATGAAATCCGATATCATGCAGCAGACCGCCCAGCCCTATATCGAGAAGCACACCTTCCTCGAGATGCAGCTGTCGTCCAAGGATCATGCTGAAAGCAGCCACATTAAAAGCGTGCAGGAACGGCTCCGGTTCGGGATGCCGCTGATATATGATCATCTTCAGTGGTATCTCTCCGTCTACAGCCATGCGGTATATGCTGGCGACAGTTTCCCGGGCCATGGAAAGTTTGGCAGCAGACAGTGTGGTGGTCACTCCAGCAAACAGGTCCCTCAACTGCTGCGATAGAGAAAAAAGTGCCTGACGCGAGCCTTTCAATGCGCCGGCAAGCTCCTCGAAAGAAAATTGGCTGCTGACATCGAGCGGTAAACTACCCACAGCAACGTGGGGCAGCTGCTTGATGCCAGAATCCAGTGGAGCGCCTTCCTTATTGGCAGAGGTCTCGAGAAGTCTGAGGAGAATGTCCAGGAAACGGAGGAGCTCTTCTTTTTTGAGGCCACGACTGAACATGAGCCGTTGCAGCTTCAGCTGTTCGAGTCGTTCGAGGACTCTTGCCAGGGTCTTGCCAATATCCGGAAACGGTACGTTTTCGACAACGACCTCTTGCGGTACGAAAAGGATGGTCAGATTGGGATGCAGTTTCAGATATTTATCGAGAGCAGAAAACAGTAAGCCGGTTTTTTTCTCTATCTCGGGGTGTCCTGTAGGATAGAGCTTGAGAGCGCGCAGAGTACCGAACAACTGCAGCACCACACTCCGGTAGAAAGCATGCAGTTTTGTGTTCTCCTCTGGAGCGATCACTGTCATCCTGCACCTTCTTTCAAAGAAGACTGCGACACAAGGTGCGCAAGTCACCGCGGCACTGTTGGGCAGCCCTCTCCAGGGCTGACTTTGCTCCAGCCGTGCCTATCTCTGCCAGAGCGCGAGCAGCAGCCTTCTTCTGAACCATATCTTTTCTGGTTCTCAACCAGGACTTTTTCATGAGCATATCACTGAGACTGGCAACCACCCCATCCGCCCGCATCTTCCCAAGAACCTCGATGGCTTTCAGTCTTACCTGCATATTGCGGTGGTTCAACAGCCCTTCGACCTGGGGGAGACATCGCTTTGCCTCACATATAGTTACAAGTGAAAGAAGCCGGGGCAGCAGTGCTTCTGATGCTGTTTGCAGCTTGCGGCTCAAAGGTTTGCTGAGTCCAGTTCCAAGACTGCCCAGGGTAGCAAGAAGCCAGCGGTGCTTTTCGCTCTGCTCTGCCTCCGTCAACTCCAGCACATCCAGCAGAAAGCTGCCGGCCTTCCCGACAAAGAGCTGACACACTGCATTGATCGCCACTGTCTCATTTGGGCTGTATGTTTTGCATCTTCCAATAAGATGCTCCAGGAGAGTTCTTATGTCATCCTCGCTCATTTGCGACTCTATGGTACGGGCGGCAAGATCTCGTTGCGGATGATTGGCCAGCTTGAGATACAGCTGACGGAGCATCAGACCAGCATTGAGGAATCTGTCGTCATTTATGAGCCGGCTGATAGTCTTGCCCACATCCTGCAGCAGAGGCAGGAGCAGGGCCTCGCCCCATGGCGACCGATCCCTGTCGATCAACTCGATGATGAGTTCACACCTGGAGACCTGGAGCACCTCGGGCAATAATGTCTTCAAGAGACGATCAATTTCCTCATCTTCGGCAAGAGGCATATCAAGGTGGAGGGTGGTCTTGAGTCCTTCGATTTCTTTGCGGTACTGCTCGTTTAATTCCTCTGCCTCCTGCCTTTCTACAATGAGCTGCTCGAGAAGCTGCCATTTGCTGAGGAAATCTCTTTCGCCCTCTTCCAAGGTCCTGTGCATTTCTGAGCGCACCAGAGTGAGCAGTACCGCAGGATCCCTGTATCTTGCCAGCGCATGCTGAAAGAGATTCCTGTAATGGGGGGCCAGAGCCGTGTCATGTTCCACGGTTGCTGCCAGCAGCCATACCAGTTGGCGGTCGGGCATCTCCTGCACAAGCTCATGGATAATAGTATTCTCCCCGGAAGTCTTTCCTGGAGCAGCCACAGCACCAAGGATTTGCATGCTGAGCTCCGGCTCCAGGGATTCCAGAGCAACGCTCACCTGGCGGACGAAATTGGCTCTTTCTGCAGAATTCACACTGGCAAGGGTGGCGGCAAGATTTTGAATAAAATTTGCCAACAGCACGCCTTTGGCACTGTTTGTTCCAGCAACTTCTGAAGTGCTGAGAGATGCATCCAACTGCTCCAGCAGCTTCTGGAATTCTCTGGCATCCTGCCATACACGCAACAGTTTGCCAATCTGCTCTGGATGAAGATGAAATATGCCAGCCCCGGCAGGGACAAGAATGAGCTGCCTCCACATAGCCTCTTCAGAACTGTTGGCAGCAAAATTCGTGGAAACAGCAGCAGCGCTTGAAAAGATAGAGTAGTCCACAAAGCCTACTCGCACCCGCTGGATGTTTTCTCGACTCAAGGCAGCATCAATGGCCTCTCCCTGGCCGCGGCGGGCGGTGGCAATAAGCTCCACCACAGTTTCGAGCTCTGCCAGTTTGACACCCTTGTCTACCAAAATGTAAGAAATTCTCAAGGCATGAATAAAAGAGACGAACTTGTTCAAAGCGGGTTCCGCCACCCGGTAGAAATCACCCTCCCAGTACAAGGCATCTCTGGCAAAACCGAGAAAGAGAAAGTCCCGCCCCTGGAAAATAATCGCCAGCTTTGCCTGAAACTCTTTGCTGTGTTGTTTGAAAAGGTCATGGGTCTTGGCATAGAGTCTGGCAGTATTCAGCACCCGTATAAAAGCGACCAGAAAATCGCGCACAGGGCCAGGAAGAGATTTATTGCTGCTTTTTTTGTCCTCAGCCATGATCACCACCAGGCGACAGGGGCATCTTCTGCCTCTTTTTGACTTCTGTCCAAAATTTGTGGATAATCGGGGCGTAGATTGTTGATGCAAATTTGAGGCCACCACCTACTATCACCAAGTAACCTGTCAAAATAAAGGAACAATTACAGGAAATCTGTAAACCGGAGAATGCAATAGTGAGCAACCGCAGCAAAGGCAACTCTGCCTCAAGACTTCCCTTGCCGGCTGTAATCAGGAGTATGCTGGCATGTCCCCAGTGCAAAGCGGTGCTGTCGGAGACCACAGACGGTTTTTGCTGCGATTTCTGTCGTCAGCAATATCCAGTGAACCAGAGAGGACAGCTAGATCTTCGTTTGCGGGAACCCCAGAGGCGTTGCATCTCGGTAACAATAGGCGATAGCAAAGATTTATCGGCTGACATCCAATTGCAAAGGCTTGTCAGGCACCCGAGGCCTGCAGTTGATTTCTCCGGACTACCAGTGCCGCCGCACCTCGATGTGGAAATCCTCAGTCATTTTCCCCGGGCAACAACGACAAAGAGCATTGCCCTTGACCTGGGCTGCGGTAGTGAGGTCCATAGAGAAGTCCTGGAGCACTGTGGCTTTGCCTACTGCGGCATAGACTATCGTTCCCCAGGATCAACAATACTGGCTGACGCCCATGCTATCCCACTGGCTGACTCGAGCGTGGAACTTGTCCTCTGTCTGGCAGTGCTCGAGCACGTGCGTTATCCTCTGGTAGTGAGTGCAGAGATATCACGAGTAATGAGAACAGGGGGCAAGCTTATCGGCACTGTAGCATTCTTGGAACCCTACCACGATCTGAGCTTCTATCACCCTACTCATCTCGGAGTTGCCGACCTTCTCTCGCAGGCAGGCCTGACAGTAACCCATCTTGCGCCGAGCAAAGGCTGGTCAATTTTTACTGCTGCAGCGTCGATGGCACTTTTTCCAAAGTTTCCCAAGAAACTCAGTAAAGCACTGATGTTTCCAACACATTTTTTGCACAGACTCTGCTGGAAGCATCAGTATCGGAGAACTGCAGCCTACAGATGGAGTGAAACATATCGAGTTCTCTCTACCACTGCAGCCTTCACCTTTATTGCCAGCAAATGAACAACAAGCACATTTTTCTCTTTCATTGTCCAGCATCATCTTGTAGCATTCTCGAGGGAATCACTGAGGAGCTCCCTTGTGAGGCATCTCTCTGTTTTCTGTGTCCTTGATTCTGCAAATTTGGAAAATAGAGATCTGCTCCCCGGTGAGTAGCCCGTGTTGACAGTTTGCATCATTGAGATAGGAAGGAGACCTGAACATGGAGGCACTGAAAAGCTACCCTCACTCGGTGGTCCTCAACGATGGCACGCAGGTCACTTTGCGACCGCTAGCCCGGAAAGACAAGGCCAAGCTCATCGATTTCTTTTCCCGAGTCCCAGCCGAAGACCGCCTCTACCTTCGAGACGATGTGACCAACAAGGATCTGGTCGCCGGTTGGGTGGATAATCTGAATTTTGACCTGGTGCTGCCCATCATCGCCGAGGTCCAGGAACAAATAGTGGGAGATATCACCTTGCAGCGGCGAAGATTCGGCTGGAAAAAGCATCTTGGCGACGTGCGCGTGGTGGTAGCCAGGGAGTTCCAGAAAAAAGGACTGGGCAGTGTGCTGATCAAAGACATCATCACCCTGGCAACTGAGCTCGGCCTGGAAAAACTCATGGTGGAAGTTCCAGTCAAGTCCATCGCAGCTATCAAAGCCTTCAGCCGCTGTGGCTTCCAGCGCATTTCCGTGCTCAACGATCTGGTGAAAGACCAGAGTGGTCAATATGCCAGTATCTCAGTAATGGTATATGATTTGCGGCCACCTGAATTCTAGCTTGACCCAGCTGCCGTTTGACCATGGTCTGACTGTAGCGGTGCTGGCTATATCTGGAGGAGGAATTCAAATGAATGTGAGCACTTACAGAAAATTTATCACGCTGGCAGACGGCTCTCGAGTCCTGTTTCGACCTTTGGTCCATGCTGACCAAGAAAAACTGGTGGCCCTTTTTCAACAGGCTTCGGCTGAGGATGTCCTGTTCCTCAAGGAGGATGTCCGAAACCCGGAGCTGGTTGGTTCTTGGGTGAGGGAACTGAACTATGACAAAGTAATACCGATTGTGGCTGTCCGCAACGAAGAGATCATCGGCGATGCTTCTCTTCATCGACGTACAGGGACCAAGCGTCACACCGCAGAGGTGAGAATATTCCTGGCCCCGGCATTCCGGGGCATCGGCCTCGGCTCCGTCATGGTATCGGAACTCGTTGCCCTGGCGAAAAACCTGGGTCTGAGACTTCTCGAGGGCCAGATTGTGGTCGACCAGGTCAACGTGATCAAGGCCTTCCGCAAGTTAGGATTCAAACGGGTGGCTGATATCGACGACTACTTTATGACTCAGGACGGCCGCACCCACGACGTTGCCCTGATGATCCTGGAACTGAAAGAAGAGCGGGAGTACAGGTTCTAGCCTATCATCATCCAAAGTGAGAAATTGAGCATCTTTACCACTCCCATATGCTGGGACCGGCTGGCTGAGCCCACTCTGGACTGAGGCGACAATAATACAGCAGGCTTCTGTGGTACTCTGCTAAAGTGCACGAATTGGTAACGTGAGCAATCATGCCTTCTTTAAGCAAGAGCGGCCTAAACCTCTAGTTATGGCCCACCGTGGCGGCGCCGGTCTCTGGCCCGAAAACACCCTCTATGCCTTCGAGCAAGCCATCTCTCTTGGGGCAGATGTTCTGGAAACAGACATGCACAGCACGGCAGATGGGGTGCTGGTGTTGATCCACGATGACACTGTCGACAGAACCACAAATGGCTCTGGACCAGTCTCCAGCTATACTTTGGAGGAACTCAAGAAGCTTGATGCGGGCTTTTGGTGGTCTCGGGACAATGGTCTGACATTTCCCTACCGCGGCCAGGGCTTGACTATCCCCACTTTGCGAGAAGTTCTGCAATCCCTGCCTGAGACGCCAATGAATATTGATATCAAACAGCAGACTCCCTCTCTTGTCAGGCCACTGTGCCAAATGATTCGCCAGCATCGCCTCAAGGACAGCATAGTAGTGGCATCTTTCCCGGCAAAGACAATTAGGCAATTTCGCCGCACCTGTCCTGAGGTTGCCACCTCGGCTGCAAGAGAAGAAGCACGATTGTTCATAGCCCTCGCCACGCTTTGCCGCAGAGCTGCACCCAGGTCAGCCAGCTATCATGCTTTGCAGCTACCTGCATTTACAACCCATTTCCCCTTACTTACCAGACGGTTTGTCAGGGCAGCCCACAGTCACAATCTACAAGTACACATCTGGACTGTGAACAGTATTGGCAAGATGCGTCAACTCGTCGAACTGGGCATAGATGGCATAGTTACCGACTATCCCGATCGTTTGCTGAAAATGCTTGGCAGGTCTGGCAAAGGTGCGGGGGGCAGTGCATAGGGCTGTGGTAACAAAGCCCCTATCGGCAACCAGCTTACGGCAACGCTAAAAATTACCATGCCATGCCTGGCCGCTAACGATGCGCGCATCGCGGCCGCAGCCCTAGCCGTCTCCCAGCGCGGCAGTATACCGCTCCCGCATGTAGGTGGATATCTCTTACGACTTGTAGGAGCAGCATCACTCTGCCATACACATAAGAAAAACCAGCATACCTCATTCTCGCAGGGCTGCTCTTCGTATGGTCCAACGGCCATCTCCTGCGTTCAGGCGGGTACGGAGACCCGCCCTGCTTCAGGACCAGCGTCCCACGGCGACAGGTAGATCCGTGGTAAATGGCAGGAGGAATTGCTTACTCAATGAAATCTGCTCGTTGAGCCACAGATACAAAAGAGAAGCAGTGGCTCCAATGTCTATGATGGCTGCCTCGCCTGGGCGGCGAGTCTTGTTGCACGTTCGGTTGTGGCCCGCAGCCTGTGCACCAGGGTAAGAATTACCTTGCGGAAGTCCGGAGAAAGTGAATTGTATTCTCGTTCCAATCTGTCTCGATCGAGCACGCCAAGCCTCACCTCTTCTACAGCAACTGCAGAGGCAGATCTGCGCACCTTGCCAGTCTCCAGAAAGGCAAGTTCGCCCAGAAAGTCCCCCTCCTTCAGGGTGGCCACCGTCACTAGGCCCTCTGCGGTATTCTTCTGCACCTTGACCTGCCCTTTCAGCACCACATAAAGCCAGTCTGTGGGGCTTCCCTCTCGAAAAATGGTATCCCCGTTACGGTATTCTTCCTCTTCGACAATAAAAAACTGATCAATGCCAGACACCGCCTCGCCCTCCCTTCATGACCCCAAGAAGCTGATGCCAGCGGCAGCAGTAAGCCCTCGCATCAGCGCCATGCATTGGCGCCACAGCCATGGCAACAAGCGTTTCAAAGCGAAATGTGGAGATAATAACACGATTATGTTCTAATGGAAAAACCATATTTGTCCTGCTATAAGTAATGTTGCCCTGTGTCTCCAAAGTAGGGTGCAGCTCGACAGAGCATGGCTGTATTTCTAACTCTTGGCAGACCACGAATCCGCTTCATTGTTGTATTTTTCAACTACAGGTCTATGAATATGAAACCTATTTATCTCGATTTCAATGCCACCACCCCCATTGACCCGGAGGTTGCTGAAGCTATGCTGCCTTACCTCCATGAGCACTTCGGCAACCCCTCCAGTTCACACTGGTTCGGTTTGCAGGCAAGAAAGGCTGTTGAGCAGGCCAGGCAGCAGGTTGCTGCCCTGCTGGGATGCGCGCCCGAGGAGATCATTTTTACCAGCGGCGGCAGCGAAGCAAACAACATGGCAATCAAGGGAGTCGCCTTCAGACACCAGCACAAAGGCAACCACATCATTACTTCCACTGTCGAACACCCTGCGGTAATCGAAGTCTGCAAGTATCTGCAAGAGAGAGGTTTCGAGACAAGCTATCTGCCGGTAGATCAGTTCGGCCTGGTGGACCCACAACAGCTGGAACAAGCCATAAGACCGCAAACCATCCTCATTACCATCATGCACGCCAACAATGAAGTGGGAACCATTCAGCCCGTTGGCGAAATTGGTGCTATTGCCAGAGGCCACTCCATACTGTGTCATACTGATGCCGCCCAGTCTGTTGGCAAAATACCTACACGAGTTAGTGAACTGCAGGTTGATCTTCTGTCTGTAGCAGGCCACAAACTCCATGCGCCCAAGGGTGTGGGCGCCCTCTATGTTCGAAAGGGTACAGAACTGGATAAGCTCATTCACGGTGCTTCTCAAGAGCAGAACCTCCGCGCCGGCACTGAAAACGTGTCGCAAATAGTGGGCCTTGGCAAAGCGTGTGACATAGCCGCCCGCAATATGGCCAGCCACATGAAGCACATGCAGGAAATGCGCGATTTGCTGTTCCATACTCTGCAGGAACGAATCCCTGAGCTGCGCTTGAATGGCCATCCTCAGCAACGTCTACCCAACACCTTGAGTGTGGGCTTCAAGAATGTGGCAGTGGGGGCCTTGCTCTCGGAGGTGACAGAAATCGCTGCTTCGGCAGGCGCTGCCTGCCATGCCAGCACTGTAACAATATCTCCGGTTCTCGAAGCAATGTCGGTGCCCCTGGAGTATGCCGCGGGCACGGTTCGCTTCAGTACAGGCAGAACAACTACTCGAGAGGAGATTCTGCAGGCCGCTGACAGCATTGTCCAGGCCGTGCGCAGACTGGCAAGAGAGAAAGACCGGACGCCCTAGTGTCTTCTAGCGCCAGAACACTGAGGAACTCGGTGGGGCAGCGCCACAACTTGGACGACCTGGCGGAGAGGGCTGTTCATCTCACACCATTTATTGCATTGCTATCCCACGGTGAGTTCAAACACATACGGTGAACTTACAGCACCCAGGATGAGTCGATGCGAGCCCTTGCTGAGAGCAAATCTCTTGCTCTCTTCCCGGCCGCCGATTCGCACGGAATCGACAATGGTACCCTTGCTGCTCACTGAATCAACAAGGTAGTACTGACCATCTACCGCGGTTATCAGACAGTGGCAGCGAGATATCTGGTAGGGTTCTATATCTTGCAGGTCTAGATCATTGGTACCGAATATGCTCTGTTTGGTGGCTCTGCCGATTTGGAAGGGAATTTTCTTAATTTGCACGCTTTCTCTTCCCAACGCCCGTCGAGATTCTTCGGTGAGGGCTCTGATAGTGATCAGCAGTGCTTCGCTCTCCTGGGCCTCTATCTCGGTGGGATCACAAAAAGCAGCAACCATCTGGTTCAGATATCGCACACGGCTGAACACCTGCCGAAGCACAGGCAACAGCATTTTGGGGTTTTGCTCCAATATCGATTCGAAAGACTTCCGGTCAATCACGCGCACCTCGGTGTCCTCGAGAGCAGTAACGGAAGCGGATCTCGGTTTTTCATCTATCAGGCTCATCTCACCAAAAATGCTGCCTACGCCCAATTTGGATAGGACTACTTCTTCACCTCCCACTTTCTTGGACACCTGCACACTGCCAGACCGTATGACGTAGGCTACGGAGCCAACGCTTCCCTCTTCTATAATCACCTGGCCTTTGTTGAACTTCTTCACCGCAACCATAGCATCACCTCTGCTGCCTTCTTTGGAGTCCATACTGAGGACAAGCAGCAAATCACTGAATCGTACTATGCACGAGTCAGCAAGAGGTTCAACCCTCTTCCATTGCTGCCACACAGATGCAGACGTATATGTTGACACGCAATAAAGATGCCAACATGAGCGTCAGCAGCAGCTTGAGCAATGCTTGGCTTGCTGATCAAGAAAAGAAACCGCTTCATGGAAGGTGTGAAGGAAAAAGTTTATTGAATCGCGGCAAAATATGGTGCAATTGCTCGCCGGAATAGATATCAACACAGGACAACGCATGCTGAAGCCTGCGGCTACCAACTCGTTGCCGTGCCTCCAATCCCCTGTCACGCCTAGTTAACGTTACTGGTTATCAGGTGCACTTTCATCCTGCCATCAACCGATAACCGATAACCATCACCCCCTCACCTCAGATTGCGCCGCAGGTAGCGCATGTAGAGTTCTTTCTCCCCATGGGCCTCCAGGTCTATGTCAAACTGCAGGGTATAGGCATCTTGGCGTGTGTATTTCATATTGCATTCCACCATGTCCCACTGGCCATCGATATGTTGGATCATGGTGAGTTTTGCGGGATTCTCTTTGAAATTTTCAATTTTTGCCTTGATCACCTCTTCCAGGTCATAGAGCACCACCGCATTGTCGCTATTTCGTCTGACATTTACCCTCTTCTCGGACATTTTTCGCTGGGTCACCACTATATCTCTACTTTTACCAATGCTGATCTCCATGTCCTCCCCCACAGGCACCAGGCCGGTTCTGTCTTCTCCCAGAAAGATGGTGCTGTGGTGACCATCGTCCTGATATACTCGCACCTTGCCGGGCCAGAGGGCAGCCTCTCCCAGACCATTTGCTTTGCTGTTGCCCAGGCGATAGCTCACCGGAATACCCACATTGCCGCTCACCTCCTGCGGATCCCATGGCTGCAGCGCTGCATCGAATGTCCAGACTTTTTCGATATGAACCTTGTGCTGATGAAAAAGAAGCAACCGTTTGGTTTCCTCGTGATTTATCTCCACAGCGAATGGTTCACCATAGTTGAGAAATATACTGCTCTTGTGAAAATCCTCTCCGGAGAAGTTGCGCAGTATCAAGAAACTCCGTAAATCAACGTATTGTTCATTTTTGTCTGCCACTGCCTTGTATGCCACCAGACGGTCTATGTGCGCCAACAGATAGCTGACACGAACCTTTTCCTCCCAGGCACCAGCGCTGCTAATTTCCCATACCAGGGCATCTTCGTGGGGAGGATAACTCACATTCAGCAGCTTCACCCGATCAGGATGGGAAAGCACGGTAAACCGGATAGAATCAGGATCAATGCTTACCCCCTTCCAGGAAAAGTCTATCCTGTTTATGCCCTCCTGCAAGGTCAGGAGGCGTTCTTCCTCAATAAGGGTGGCCTGTGGATTATCCAGCCGTATCACCGTGCCAAGTCTGTCGGGCAGAGCCACCATCTTGATGCGCGCCCCAGTCGGCGCCGCCAGAATCAACTGGGCTGCCAAGAACCCTATGGTCATAGCAAGCTGTGCTCTTCTCACTCTGTCCTCCTGTGCATCTCTTTGCTCTTCTCGACAAGGTGGTCAGGGCTGCCTCCAGCCTGCAGAAATCAACCGTCTCTTTGGCGGGCCGCAGCCCATACCTCAGGCGAATTCAGACGGCCGTGACCTTGCCTGCTCAGCTGCCGCACCTACTCTGCCCTTGTCCCATGGTGGCTGGTGAGCCTATAAGAAAACTTCTTGCTACTGTTTGCCGGCAGCTGCACAGTGAACTTGACTGTATCGAGATCAACCTTCTGGTAATGATCGTAATCCCCCGTGACCTCTATATCCCAGTTGGATGTAGAAAAGTTGCGCCACACCTCCACGCCTACCGCTACATTCCTGGTATTCTTGAGCAGTACTGTAAAGCGGCGCACTTCATCCCAGCCGCTGACATTTCCTTTATTGTCAAAAAGGTAATTCCTGGTCTCGTAGTGCATGAGCTTGGGTTCAACCATTACAGTTTCCACCCTGCCCAGATTCAACTCCACATCCTCGCCAATAGGGACATACTTGAACCTTGATTGTCCTTCATAGGTGAGGTGGGATGTCTCCCCCACCTGCCGATACACTTTGAG
Source organism: Deltaproteobacteria bacterium (assembly GCA_019309045.1). Lineage (NCBI taxonomy): Bacteria > Pseudomonadati > Myxococcota > Myxococcia > Deltaproteobacteria bacterium. Next base: position 28,768 of record JAFDGZ010000020.1, read on the forward strand.
TACCCCCCCAGGTATTGTAGTAAAGCCAAGGCCGTGCTCCCTGTCATTCTTGAATTTCAGGAACCTGACCACGCCGGCGCCATAGCGCTCCTCATCAAACTTGTAAAGATTTGTCACCGCCACCCTGGCAGCCGTAAAACTCGGCAGCCGTTTAGACCAGCCATCCGCAATGCTCTCCCGGCCTTCAATAGTGTACAGGTAATACTCACTTATGGCCTCTTTCTCAATCTTCTTTGGCAGAGCTGCTGGGATTGCTCGCGCCTCCGCCTCTTCGAACGCCATCCTTGCCTTTTTCCCGGCAAGCATCTCGGGCCGTGGGGCGGCTATGCCCGGCCTGCCATAGGGATAACGCTGCCGGGCCAACCGGGCAATTTGCTCGAGAAGGTGAACCCTGCCAACAATAACCCTGGTCTGGGCCTTCTCATAGTCCTCACCGCTGTGGTTGCTCACCCGCACAAAGGCCTGCAACTCCATGCTGGCTTCATCCTTAGCCAGTGTTCCCAGGTAAAAGGCTCGCCATGTGAGGCCACTGGTCAGATAGACAATTTCAACCGGCACTTTGCCGCTGATGCCGCTTCTGATATGCCAGAGTCCCAGATTCTGGATGCGGGGCGGATAGGTAAGGTCCAGGACATCGATGCGGTCGGCATGAGAGCGAAGCACCATTTCCAGGCTGGTGGGGTCGATGAGGGTGTTTGCCCAGGAGAATTGCAGTTCGTTCAGTCCCTTCTTTAAAGTTAAAACCCGGCGCTCACGAACCAGAGTCAGATCGGCAGAATTGTATATAGTGAGCTGCACCGAATCTCTGCCTGGCAGCGTTACCAGATCCACCTTTGCCCAGCTGGGGCAGCAAAGAGCAATAATGACCACTGTAGTGAATATGATGCCTTTCATGGGAACTCCTTGCCACAGGATGTCTGGCCCCGGCATTGGCCTGGGGGCTCGGCATGACGTGGGATCTCTATAGCTCTTCTCAGGAAATCAATGCCTTCACAATGCCCCATTATCCACAAAAATGCAAGAACCGTAAGGTAATGCAGAATGGGGAACCCGGAGCAGGGAAGATGAAAGTGGAAGTTGTTTTTTTATTGCAAACTTTTTTTGTTTTCAGCAAACTCTTTCTGGGGTAAAATATGACCATATAATACAATATAGCAGCGGGCAGTCTTCGACTATGGCAACATCATATCGATAGAGTTGTGAGGAGAAAAATGAGGCGTTCTCAAGAAGACATCAACCTGGAAGTCAAGGCACTCAAACTGGGGAGCAAGGTAAGGGAACTGCGGCAAAAAAACAAATATACCCTGCAGGACATCGCCGCCAAGACTGGCCTGTCAAAACCTTTTCTCTCGCAGATAGAGAATGATCGGGTAGTTCCACCGGTGGCTACTCTGCTGAAACTGGCCAGGGCCCTCAATGTTGGTATGGCCTATTTCTTTCATGAGGAGGAAAGCAGCGACAGGATTGCCGTCACCAGACGCAATGAAAGAGTAAGGAGCGAACGCCGGCCGCATCACCGCAAGGGAGAAGTCAATTACATTTACGAGGCCCTGGAAACAAAGCGCACCGACAAACACATGGAGCCGTTTCTTGTGGAATTTCCCTCGCGAGACACCAGTGAAATGGTCTTCGTCAGCCACGAGGGGGAAGAATTCCTCCACCTGCTGGAGGGCAGACTGGAGTTTCGCAGCGTAGACCGGGTGGAAGTGCTGGAGGCTGGAGACAGCATCTATTTCGATTCCGACCTGAGCCACAGTTTCCGTTGTCTGAGCGAAGAAAGGGCAAAGGCACTGGTGGTGGTCTGGAGTCCCTAGTCCATTGTCGAAACTGCAGGCAAATCTAGCCTTGTGCTCTGGCAGGACAATGTTTTGCTGCCACAAAGTCAGGGCCGGCTCTTGATAAACGTTGGTACAGTTTCTCCAACCAGCCACTGGGGCAGGTTTATGATAGAGATTCGCTTTCATGGTCGCGGCGGTCAAGGTACAGTAGTTGCCACCATTCTACTGGCCAAAGCATTTTTCCAGGATGGTTTCTACGTGCAGACCTTCCCACTTTTCGGCGTCGAACGCCGAGGAGCTCCTGTAGAGGCCTACCTGAGATTAGACAGTATCAAGATTCTGGTGAGAACCAATCTCTATACACCAGATCACGTGGTAGTGCTCGACAGCACCCTCCTCCAAGGAGTCGACGTGACGCAGGGTCTGAAACCCGGTGGCTGGATACTGCTCAACGCACCGGAACCCCCGGAAGACCTCTCTTCATTTGCCAATTTCCGGTTGGCCTATGTGGACGCCACCCACATTGCTCTGAAGCACAAATTGGGCACCCGGACTCACCCCATCGTCAATACCGCCATGATGGGAGCACTGGCTCGGGTGTTGAATATACCACCCTTGCAGGCCATTGCTGCAGCCATTCGCCAGGAGGTTCCGAGCAGACCACAACGCAACATCAATGCTGCCGAAGAGGCCTATTCCAGGGTGATTCTCCTGGATGGCGGCCGTACTGCTGCCAGCGGAGCAGGGGATGACAGGGGCAGAAGTCCATTGTAGACACTTTATGAGTCAGAGCCCGGCAGGAATGTGAGTGAGCTTGTCAGCAGCATACAAGGTGAACGGATGAAAACAGAACAGCGAACAACAAGAGGAACCGCGCTTCTCATTCCATGTTCATACCTCACTACCGAAGGCAACAAGACCGGCAGCTGGCGCTTCCTCAGGCCGAAGTATGACTACAAGAATGCTCCTTGCAGCGTTGCTTGCCCTGCCGCCGAAGACATCAGCCGCGTGCAAATGCTCACAGCTCAAGGTCTTTTCAAGGAAGCCTGGGAAACTATACTCCAGGAAAATCCACTTCCTGGAATATGTGGCCGGGTCTGTTACCATCCCTGTGAAAGTGTCTGCAACAGGCATGAATTCGATGAGGCTGTTGCCATACATGTTATAGAAAGATTCCTCTCTGATACTGCCATCCGCTACGACCTGAAGCCATCTCTGGAAAGAATGCCAGCAAAATCGCCAAAGATTGCCGTGATAGGTGCAGGACCCAGCGGTCTGGCAGCCGCCTATTTTCTGACACGCTTGGGCTACAGCGCAGAGGTGTTTGAAGCCGCCTCGGAGCCTGGTGGAGTACTCCGCTGGGGAATCCCCCCCTACAGGCTGCCCCTGGCGGTCCTCAAACATCACCTAGCTCTTCTGCAAGAGTTCGGCGTCCGCATCCATTGCAACAGAGCTGTAGACCGCAGCTTCCTCCAGCGCGCCCATGAGCACTTTGACGCCATCTACCTGGGCTGCGGCCATTCCGGCGCTGTTGATCTTGGCATTCCGGGCACTGGTCTGAACGGCGTCCAAGATGGCCTCGAATTTCTCCGACAGGTTCGCCTGGGTAAAGCCAATCCTTTGCAGGGCGCCGTGGCAGTTATTGGAGGGGGCAACACAGCCATCGACGTAGCCAGAGCAGCAGCCCGCCTGGGCGGCAAACCGCTGGTGATCTATCGACGAAGGCGCCAGGATATGCCTGCTTTCACAGATGAAATTGAAGCCGCTCTGGAAGAAGGTGTTGAACTGCTCGAACTTCACACTCCCGTAAAGATCGAACGCCACGGCGATTTCCTCGAGGTCGTTTTGCAAAAGATGAAGGTCAGCGGTGAAGACCGACAGGGCAGGGCTTTTGTGGTACCTGATGGCAACAGAGGCAGAGAAATCCAGGTACATCATCTTTTCAAGGCAATCGGCGCTGCAGCATCGGAAGACTGGTACGAGCCTCCCAAAAAGGGCCGGGGGCACCTGCGTCTGAGCAACTGCGTCTTCAGCCACCGGCTCAAGGGAATTCCCCTGGTCTACGGAGGAGACCTGGTTGCTGACATCAAGAGCGTGGTACATGCAGTAGCTTCAGGCAAGCAGGCTGCCATGGCCCTGGACGCCTATTTCAGCGAAGGGCCTCAGGCGATTAAACCACGGCTGCAGGCTGCTGTGGTTGGGCATGGCCCCTCGCTTTCCATGGAAGTTTACCTGGGAGGCCCGCGCTCCCAGAGAAATCAACTCACCGTGGGGTTCCAGGATCTCAACACTGACTATTTTCTCTTTGCTGAACGAATTTCCCAGCCCCGATTGCTGCCGCATGAAAGGCTGCAGTCCTTCGCTGAAATAGATTTGAAGATCGCCGCCAATGTCGCTATTCGTGAGGCGGAAAGATGCTTCAACTGTGGCCTTTGCAATCACTGCGACAACTGCCGCCTTTTCTGTCCTGATCTCGCCGTCAACTTTGACAGCAGCTCACAGACCAGGGCTATAAACTACGATTACTGTAAGGGCTGCGGCCTTTGCGTGGTGGAATGCCCTCGCAACGCCATGAGTCTAGAGGAGGAAAGTGCGTGAAACAGGTCATTGAAGGCAGTCATGCGGTGTCCGAGGCAGTGCGCCTGGCCCGGGTACAAGTGATATCCGCCTATCCCATAACTCCTCAAACCCACATAGTGGAAAGGCTTTCAGAATACTGTGCTGCCGGCAGCCTCGCTGCACGCTTCTTGCGAGTCGAGAGCGAGCACTCAGCCCTGGCAGCACTTATTGGAGCCGCCAGCAGCGGGGTTCGTACGTTTACGGCCACCTCCTCGCAGGGTCTGGCGCTTATGCACGAACTCTTGCACTGGGCTGCGGGCGCCAGACTCCCCATTGTTATGGCCGAGGTAAATCGTGCCCTGGCACCGGGTTGGAACATCTGGACCGACCAGACTGACAGCCTGGCCCAGCGGGACACCGGCTGGCTGCAGCTCTATTGTGAGGACGGTCAGGAAGCTCTGGACACCACCATTCAGGCATTCTGCTTGGCTGAAAAGGTCAACCTTCCGGTGATGGTAATCCTGGACGCCTTTTTTCTTTCTCATACCTACGAGCCGGTGGACATCCCTGAGCAGGAAGCAGTAGATCGTTTTCTGCCGCCCTTCCGAGCCAAATTCAGGCTGGACCCCACAGCTCCTCGTGCCTTCAACCAGTTAGCGCCTCCCAACATTTACATGGAAATGCGCTACAACATGCAGGAAGCCATGAGCGCGGCTCTGGAGAGCTTTCATGCTTTGCAGCAGGATTTTGCCGCCGTCTTTGGTCGCGGTCATGGCGCCCTGGAGACAGTGGCCTGCGAAGACGCTGACATCATCATTGTTACCGCTGGGACTATGACCAGCACCAGCCGTCAGGTAGTTGCCCACCTCCGGGCCCGGGGTGAAAAGGTCGGCCTGTTGAAGTTAAAGCTCTTTCGCCCATTTCCTGTGGAGCAAATCAGGCAAGCGCTGAAAAGAGCGGCAAAGGTGGCTGTAATCGATCGCAATTTCTCCTTCGGTGCAAGCGGCATTTTTGCTCAGGAAGTACGGGCTGCCCTCTGCAACCTTGACAACCGTCCCCGGGTGCTCGGCTTTGTTGCCGGACTCGGGGGTCGTGATGTCACCACCGATGTGATCGAAGACATATACTGGCGCACCAAGAAAATGAAGGGCTCAGATCAGGAAAATCTGTGGGTGGGACTCCATGAGGTGGATCATGCAATTGGAAGCCTTGAATAATGAATACATGTGTTCCGGCCATGTGGCTTGCCCCGGCTGCGGCGCTGCCGTGGCCATGCGCTTTCTACTCAAGGCCCTGGGGGAGAAAACCGTGATGATAATTCCCGCCTGCTGCTGGTCCATCATAGCAGGGCCCTACCCTCAATCAACTCTCAAAGTCCCGGTGCTCCACACTGCCTTCGAGACCGGCGGTGCCGTAGCCAGCGGTGTGCGGGCCGCTCTAGACATCCTCGGTGATACTGAGACAACCGTGGTGACCTGGGCTGGCGACGGCGGCACCTTTGATATCGGCTTTCAGGCTCTCAGCGGCGCAGTCGAGAGAAACGAAAACTTTCTCTATGTGTGTTATGACAACGAAGCCTATATGAACACCGGCATCCAGCGAAGTTCTTCCACCCCCTACGGCGCCTGGACAACCACCACCCCGGGGCAGCAATGGAAGAGGCTGCGCAAGAAAAACATCGTGGAAGCCCTGGTCGCACACCGCATTCCCTATGCGGCCACGGCCAGCATTGCCTTCCCTGAAGACCTGATTGCCAAGGCTCGCAAAGCTAGAGAGATGAAAGGCGCCAGATTCCTGCACATCTACTCCACTTGCCCTACTGGTTGGCGCATCCCCTCCGAGATGTCCATCAAGATCGCCAGGATGGCAGTACAGACCAACATCTTCCCCCTCTATGAAGTGGAAGACGGCCTCCGCTACACCATCAACTACAGCCCAAAAGGATATCTGGTTGATGAATACTTCCGGCTGCAGGGGCGCTTCAAACACCTGACTGATGAGGATCTCCGACAGATCCAGGAGATGGTAGACGAGGACTGGGCCCTGCTTTGCCGCAAAGCGGGCAACAGTCCTCGAGCCTAGCACAAAAATTGCAAAAAATACCCGCCAGCACCATGAAAAACAATAGCCTCAAACCATTCAGGCAGCTTGTGCCTCTTTGGTGGGCGACAACGACATAGGCAACTGAACAGCCATGAGCACATATCGCATCTTATCTCTGGATGGTGGAGGCATACGGGGACTCCTCACGGCAATCATCTTGGAACGGTTGCTTGCTCAGGTGGTAGATTTCCTGGACATGGTGGATCTTATAGCCGGCACATCCACTGGCGGCATACTCGCCCTTGGGCTCGCTCGCGGACGCTCTCCTTCTGAACTGAGAAAACTTTACCAAGAACAGGGCAAGAAAATTTTCGACGATTCCTTCTGGGATGATCTAGTTGATCTAGGCAAGCTGCGAGGCGCAGACTACGACAACCGTGGTCTTCGAAGTGAGCTGAAAAAGACTCTCGGCAGCAGAACAACTCTTGCGGATCTAGACAAAAAGGTCCTTATCACCGCCTTCGACCTGGACAATAAAGATCCACATCCGGCCAGACGAACCTGGAAGCCCAAGCTCTTTCACAATTTTCCGGGCATTGACAGCGATGGTGACGCTCTGGCCTACAAAGTGGCCCTCTATACCAGTGCAGCTCCCACGTATTTCCCTTCTGTAGACGGCTTTATAGACGGAGGCGTTTTCGCCAACAATCCAAGCATGGCAGCCCTGGCCCAGTGCCAGGATCCGAGAACTCACAGCCAGCCACCAGCCATGGAGGACATTAGGCTCCTTTCACTGGGCACGGGCACATCACTGACTTATATTACCGGGAAAAAATTGGACTGGGGATATACTCAGTGGGCAAAGCCGCTGATTTCTCTGATGATGGACGGCGCTATGGGCATCGTCGATTTCCAGTGCGCCAAGATGCTGCACGAAAATTATCACCGCCTGGCGCCTGTGTTTCCTCCTGGCACATCTATTCCATTGGATAATGTGGACAAAGTCCCCGAAATTATAGACTTTGCCCAGGCAGTTGACATATCAGCTACAGTCCACTGGTTGCAAGACCACTGGATCTAGAATAGCCTTCCTTCCAGTCTGACAGCCAGCCGCCGCCAGATTTGCAAATCCTTGACAAACTTCGCCCTTACATGATTTTATATAATAAGCAACTGTTGTATTATGCGGTTTCTAAATTTGAGGCGATTACTGTCTTGCCCGGCTGTTTCATGAACGCTGCGCCGCCGTCCCAGAGGTTACTGCGTCTCCAGATGCCCGCGGATGTTCACTCTCAGTTAGAGATGGATGATATTCAGAGCTCGGCCGTTTTGGTTTTCATGATCTGGGAGACTGCCTTACTGAAGAAGCCAACTTTCAATTGTCTGCTCCATGAGCCGTGAAATACCCGGGCCTGTTAGCTTGAGAGACAAGCGCCATGAATGTATTACTTGTATATCCCCAGTATCCCGTCACTTTCTGGAGTTTCAAACACGCCCTCAAGTTCATTGCCAAGAAGGCCGCTTATCCGCCTCTGGGTTTGTTGACAGTGGCGGCCATGCTGCCTGCAGAGTGGCAACTGCGCCTGGTAGACTTGAATTTTGAAAACCTGGACGAGCAAGATCTCAAATGGGCAGATTTCATCATGATAAGCGCTATGCTGGTCCAGAAGAAATCAGCCCTGGAGGTGCTGGCCCGCGCCCGGCAAAATTCCACCAAGATAATCGCTGGAGGGCCGCTGTTCAGCAGCACACCTGAAGAATTTCTCTCTCTGGTGGACCACCTGATTCTCGATGAGGCTGAACTTACCCTGCCACCCTTTCTGGAAGATCTTGCAAACGAGTCGCCCCGCAAGATTTATCGAGCGGATGGCTATCCCGACCTCTCCTCAACACCCATTCCGCGGTGGGACCTCATTGATCTCAACAATTACGCAACTCTCATGCTGCAGGTCTCGCGTGGCTGTCCCTTTGACTGCGAATTTTGTGATATTACAGCCCTTTTCGGACGAAAACCGCGCCTGAAGACACCCCAGCAGCTCCTCGCTGAACTGCAATGCATCTATGATCTCGGCTGGCGCCAGAGCGTCTTTGTCGTGGATGACAACTTCATCGGCAACAAGAAAAAGATAAAGAGAATGCTCTCCCTGGTAATTGAGTGGATGGAGGCACATAACCACCCCTTCACCTTTATCACTGAGGCCTCCATCAATCTGGCTGACGACGACGAACTCATAGAGTTGATGGTACGGGCAGGTTTTGACACGGTGTTCATCGGGCTCGAAACACCAGATGAGGCAAGTTTGCTGGAATGCGCCAAGGTGCAGAACTGTGGCCGTGACCTGGTGGGTTCCATCAAGAAGCTGCAAACAGCAGGCTTAAAAGTTTTCGGCGGCTATATTGTCGGCTTTGACAACGATGATGAAGGCATCTTTTCCCGCCAGATCAAATTCATCCAGGAATCTGGTGTGGTAACAGCCATGGTCGGGCTCTTGAACGCTGTGCCGCGGACCAGGTTGTGGAAAAGGCTCATGGCGGAGAACCGGCTGCAGCTGGACGCCACTGGCGACAACACTGATGGTACCATCAACTTCATGCCGCGCATGGGACGGGAGAAGTTGATCGAAGGGTATCGAGCTATAGTGCGAACAATCTATAGTCCGCGCTATTACTACCAGAGAGTCTGCCGCTTCCTCGAATACTACAAGCCGTATCGCATTCAGCCGATCAAAGGCGAGGAGATTATGGCTTTCCTCAAGTCTATATTCTACCTGGGGTTTTTAGGAAATGGCCTGTCGCAGTGGTATTACTGGAAAATGCTTTTCAAGTCGATTGTCTGTCACCGCAGACTCTTTGGAGAAGCTATGCGTCTCATGGTCTATGGCCACCATTTTCGCAAGGTAGCCAAGAAGATCTGATTCGATCCTTTTGTTTCGCACTGATAGAAGAGCAAGTCCTCTTACCGGTCTTCTTTGCTAGAAACTCGAGAGGGGTTCCATGGTCTACAGAGGTGTTCTCTTTGATCTGGACGGCACTCTGCTCGATACCCTGGAGGATCTTGCCGGTGCAGTAAATCGCCTCCTGGCAGAGCGCGGCTATCCCACACATAGTGTGGACAGCTATCGTTATTTTGTCGGCGACGGTCCCCTCATGCTCATTACTAGAGCCCTTCCTGAAACAGCCCGGCAACAGGAGATAATCTCAGCCTGTCTGGAAGCATTTCGCGCCGACTACCGAAAAACCTGGCAGGTGCACACTAGACTCTACCCTGGGGTGGCAGAAATGCTTGACGGCCTGAGTTCCCGGCGACTGCAGCTGGCAATTCTTTCCAATAAACCGCATGACTTTACTCTGACCTGCGTTGACAAGATGCTCAATCAGTGGAATTTCTCGGTGGTGCTCGGATTGCGCGACTCTGTTCCAGCCAAGCCTGATCCCGCAGGTGCTCTTGAAGTGTCTCATGCTGTAGGGATTCCTCCTGAAGAATTTCTCTATCTTGGCGACACCTCAGTAGACATGAAAACTGCTGTTGCCGCTGGCATGCATCCCGTGGGAGTGCTGTGGGGCTTCCGCTCTCCTGAAGAGTTGCAACAGAGCGGCGCCCGGATGCTCCTCGAGCGGCCACAGGAGATATTCCAGCTGCTCGGTTAGAAATTATTGCCGCGCTAATGGGAGCGCTCTCTTATCCCCCTAATGTGCGCCTGATCTCCCTTTCAGCCATTGATCAAAACCTGCATTGAGGCGAGTGTGGGACCCGCCTTGCGCATAACGAGCTTGCTGAAATAGATAACAACACAGGACAACGCAGGCTGAAGCCTGCGGCTACAAACTCGTTGCCGTGCCCCCAATCCCCTGGCACGCCTGGTTGACAATGAAGGTTGTCAGGTGCATTCTCATTATGCCATCAACCGATAACAGATAACCGCAAACCCGCAACCCGCCTCCGTGCCTTGCTAGCCGCTCAGACTACCAAGATTAAAGGTGTATTGCAGAAACAGATAAAGCAGGTAAACCCCGAGAATCCATATCCCCTGCCACCTCTTGAATCTGCCGTCTTTGTTCATAAATATAAAAGCTCTGAAGGAATAAAGGATAATAAGCATTGCCGGGAAGTGGAACAGGTAGAAATTGGTTTGGATGAACAGGGGTTTGGCAACAGCCGCAGCACCGATTACAAAGAGGCAGTTGAGAACATCCGCACCCACCACGTTGCCGATCATTATCTCCGGGTGGCCCTTGCGCACAGCAGAAATGGCAGTTATCAACTCGGGCACCGAGGTGCCGAAGGCAACGAGGGTTGCGGCAATAACATCATCAGGAACACCCACCCTGTGAGCGCTTTCTGCTGCCACGGGCACCAGAACCCTGCTGCCTACAATGACGCCAAATAGACCGCCTATAGTGAACAGCACAGCTTTCACCAGAGTAGTCCCCCCTGCAGGCTTCTCTTCCAGGGCAAGACTCTGGCCTTCCTTGGCCCATAAATAGGTTATGTAGAGGTAGCAGATCAGGAGGTAAAGGAAAAGCACCCCTATGCTTCGGCTCAAGTAGGGCTCCCCATTGCTGGTCGCCAGGGCATTGAGGGCTAGCACCACCAGCAGGGTAGCTGCTCCCACCTGTACCCAGCCCGTCCGATTCAGGATATAGCGATTTACCGGTGGAGGATTTAAAATGCACATCAGACCAAAAATAAGACCAGTATCACATATGATCGAGCCCACGCCGTTTCCCAGGGCCAGACCTGGATCTCCCATCCAGGCTGCCATAGTGGAGACAAACATCTCTGGCATGGTGGTTCCAAGAGAAATTATGGTTGCCCCGATGACAATCCTTGGCAGCTGCATGCGCTCTGCCAGGGAAACGGCTCCATCTATGGCCCAGTTGGCACCTTTGAGGAGCACAACAATTGCACAGACCAGTACGGCTATCAGCCACACACCAGGCAGACCGGAAACAAATCTGTTCAGTACATGTTCATCTAGAAGCAGATAAAGAAAGTGCATTGGCGTAAATCCACATCTCTGGCAAGAATCTTTGACCGTGTTTCAGCAGCCCTGCATGAAAACAGTTACCCAAGAAGTTATTCTTTTCTCTGCTCAAAGGCATAACCGCCGCAGCAATGCCAATCCACAGATTAGCACACTGGCTGGCAAGAGTTTCACAGAATAAACAAGGACGGCACGAGATATGCTCATGCCTCTTCTTCAAAGGAAGCCTCTCTGGCAAGACGAAACTGTCTCGATTTCTCTAGAAGATAAGGCAACGCCAGAAACAGAACGGCGCCAATAAGCAGGGCCAGTGAGATTGGTTCTCGGACAAAAATCAGCAGACTTCCACGAGAAATAATGAGAGCCTGCCGAAACGACTGCTCCATGCGTCCGCCAAGGATCAACCCCAAGAGCACAGGCGCCAGCGGGTAGTCATGGCGACGCATGTAGTAGCCAATGACTCCACAAACTCCCATGATTATCAGATCCATGCCACTGTAACTCAAAGACCATACGCCTATGGTCGATATGACCAAAACGATAGGCATAAGATAGCGCGCCGGGATTGTCATGATGCGGGCAAAGAGATTTACCAGGGGCCAGTTGAGAATCAGGAGCAGGAGATTCCCCAGATACATGCTGCCGATGAGTCCCCAGACCAGTTGGGCGTGTTTCTGAAAGAGCAGAGGTCCGGGTGTAATGTCCAGCATCATCAGGGCGCCGAGCATAACAGCGGTTGCGCCCCCCCCTGGGATCCCTAGAGTGAGTAGCGGCAAGAGGGCTCC